>JAQICO010000327.1 GCA_027858495.1 Spirochaetaceae bacterium | reverse complement strand
CATCATACTGGTTCACGGTTGTAAGGCATCAAGCGGCAATTTTAAAACATTGAAAGAGGTCTTTGAATCACGAGGACAGCAGGCAATCTGCTTTAGTTATGATTACCGTAATTCTATTGAAGACTGCTCCAGAGAACTTTTAATGGCGATCAATTCACTTAATGATTCTATTAATCCTCCTGCAATAACCATTATAGGGCACAGTCAGGGTGGACTGGTCGCCAGAAGAGCATTAATCTCAAACCGTCAGGATGGATATGTACTAAACGACAATAATCAAAAAATCAGATTAGTAACCATTTCCAGCCCTTTCAACGGAATTAAAGCTTCCTCCCATTGCGGAAGCACTACTCTGCATATATTGAGCGGAGGAATTACCCTCTTGATATGCCAGGCGATTGCTGGTTCAACATGGAGTGAAATAAACCCAAGCTCATCTTTCATAAACGATCCCGGGACAATGGCCGACAAGGTATATCAGCCTTAAAAAATAGATACCGATGAAGAGGGTACATGCCGTAGTTATGATTCTAAAGGTGATTGTCAAGAGAGCGATTTTGTTTTCGCTTTGGATGAGCAGTATGCAGATGTAATAGATAAAGATTTCAGGGTTGTAAATGTTGAACTAGAAGCGGGACATGCACAGGTTGTAGGAAAACCAGGTCAACCGCCCTTTGATTTGATAGCTGTACTTGAAGAAAACGATGTGTTAAGCGCACAAACATATCTTAGTTCTTCTGAGGTGAATTCTTTTTTTTATCAGTTATATGAATAGTTTTTAAGCGTGATTTGCTAGTGCATTCCCAATTTGCATAAAATGATACAATGCTTTCTGAAGTCTGAAATCGCTCTCTGTTTCTGGATTGAAATCTGCGGGAACTCCCCAGACTCCTTTATCACCTTCAATTATTTGAATCCCCTTCAGGTACTCTATAGCTTCATCTCTTCTTTGAAGATACTCTTCTGGGCTAGATGTATCGGCTGTTCCCAAAAGATGATAAGCATCAACTCTCCAATAAATATCTCTTAAAGCCATTTTATACCCGTACTCAGTTTCTCCCCAGGTACCCTTGGTGGGTCCATCATAGAGGCTCTCGCTTAAAGGATGGAGAACAGTATCAAAAAAATCCTAGATTCTTCTAGCACTATATTGAAGTCGTAGAGTTCATACCCCTTTGCCGATATAATCTCTTCGGTTTGGCCTAAAGTACATCCATAAAAAGAAAAGAACAAAGTATGTAGAAGAATCATTTTAAAGGTTTTCATAACAGAATAATTGTAAGCATCAAAGACTCCCTACTCCACCGTAGCTTAGGCTGCTGTGTTCATACGCTCGGCCATGGGCAAGCAAGCTTTCCCATGGCTCTCGCTTTATTCCATTCATTGTTTTGGATATATAAAAAAGAGTTTCCAGAGAAGGCATTTTTATTCCTCTTTCAATTTCAGATTAAAACATTTTACTCATATTAATCTTATTAACTAATTGATCTTGATATTGTGCATGACTGATTCTTATTTAAATCCTTGTTCTTTATGTTTCTTTTCAATTTCTTCGGATAAAACTTCCAGAGCTTTGAAATCTTTTTCTAAAGGAAACCCTTTGGTAAGAACTGGAGTTAGGACCTCAATATTCAAATTGGGAATCATACCTGCTAATATATCTACGGTTTTTCCTCCCCATCCATAAGAACCTATGATAGAGATAAACTTCGCTTTAGGACGTAATGCATTCGCCAAATAGGCCCCGTAAACAACATTGGGATGCGGTCCGGAGAGAACTGTGGGAGTTCCGATTACAATAGTTCCAGCATCAACAAGGGCAATCGCCAGCTTCCCGATATCTGTTACAGCAAGATTGAATAACTCAACAGTAATACCTTTTTGAACAAGAGAAGATGCTAGATAGTCAACCATTTTTTTTGTACTGCCATGCATGGAAATATAGGGCAACACAACCTTATTATGTGCGGGACTTTCCAACCAGTCTTTATAGGCATCAATAATAAAGGAGGGGTTTGGATAGAGAGGACCATGACTGGGGGCTATAATGGAGATGTCCTTAAGAAGAACCTTATCTATGTTTTTTATTATGACCTTGTTGAAAGGCATCATAATTTCGGCAAAATAGCGTTTTGCGGCCTCATAGACGCGCCCTTCATCAGTAACATAGACATCGGTTGTAGCGATATGAGAACCGAAGAAGTCACAGCTAAATAGGATTTTATCCTCTTTAAGGTAGGCAGACATGGTTTCCGGCCAGTGTACCCAAGGAGTATAGATGAATTCGAGTGTTTTATCACCCAGATTTTAGCATTACTCACAATTAAAGATATATAGGCTGTTACAGATAAAGCTGCCTGCTGTAATTCTAACCCAAGGTCCTGTGATATTTTTAATAACAGTTAAGCTGTTGCGTAATTATCTCAGTTTGTCAAGAATGCCAACATCCCTAAGGTCAGCAACATAATATTCCTTTTATGTTTCAAAGTGATTTCTCCCTAATTCAATATTTCAATAATTTTATAAATAGAGTATCCCAATATAAATAGTCCGCATAATTTCTTGATCCACAGCGATGCCTTTCTTAACCCACTAGTTTCAATCCATTCTATGACTCTGCTCCCTAAGGTTCCCGCTACAACAATAGCGGCAGTATGCCCAACTCCATATAGAACAAACAGGGCAATACCAAACCATAAATTACTTGTCGATTGAGCGAAGACAATTCCAATCATGGGTGCCAAAAAGGCAAAACTACAAGGACCT
>JAQICO010000375.1 GCA_027858495.1 Spirochaetaceae bacterium | reverse complement strand
AAAATCTAAGAACATATTGTATTGATTTCATCTTTGTAATTCGCTGCTTTTTTTTTGCTTGTATTTTAAAAGTATAAAATTCCCATAGATTACCGTGAATTATATATTGGTAATTTTTTATATAGGAAAATACAACGTCAAATGTTGGGAACATTAGGGGCATGCTATACTATCCCATAAAATATGAAGGTAACCTACATCTATCCCCACCTATGGGCCCAGGAAAAATCCTCCGATGCCTTACAGCCCCTGGCTGTGGCTGCTTTGGCTGCTCATACTCCGGCACATTGGGAGATCCGATTCTTCGATGAACGGGTAGAGCCCATCAATTTATGGGAACCCACCGATCTGGTGGTGCTTACGGTGATGACCTTCACCGCCAAACGGGCCTATAATATTTCGGCCCACTACCGTAAAAGGGGAATTCCCGTGGTGATGGGCGGATTTCACCCCACCATCATGACCGAAGAAGTACTGCAACATGCCGACGGAGTTATTTCCGGGGATTTGGAGAATATTTGGCCCCAGGTGTTAAGGGATGTTGAACAGGGAGAGCTCAAGCCCCTCTACTCCTCGGGAATTGTGCAGGATCCCTGTAGTATCCGCTTTGATCGCTCTATCTTTAAAGATAAAAAATATGCTCCCATGGTGCCGGTTCAATTTAGCCGAGGGTGTCGTTATGCCTGTGATTTTTGTTCCATCCATAGTTTTTACGGTCCCAGGGTGGTGTCCCGTCCCATGGACCGGGTACTGCAGGAGATATCCCAAATCCCCCAGAAATACCTCATCTTTGTAGATGATAATCTCTTTGTTAATGAAAAAACAATTTTGCCCTTTTTAAAGGAACTCAAGGGGCTTAAAAAAAAGTGGACCTGCCAAATCTCCATCGATGCGGCCTTCAACGATCAATTACTCCTCAATATGAAAGATGCGGGATGTTCCGCGGTGCTGGTGGGTTTTGAATCCATGGATCAGGATAACCTGAGGGATATGGCCAAGGGCGGAAATCTGCGGCATAAAGACTATGGCCAGGCGGTAAAACGCTTCAGAGCCGCCGGCCTAATGGTCTGTGGCGCCTTTGTCTTCGGCTATGATCACGATAAGGAAGATACCCTGTGGCGCACTTTGGATTTTGCCCTGAAGGAAAAACTCGCCCTTTGTCATTTTAACCTGCTCTTTCCCTATCCTCAAACCAAGGTATATGAGAGACTGAAAGAACAGGGGCGGCTTTTTTATGATAAATGGTGGCTCCATGAGGATTACCGTTACGGGGATCCTCTTTTTGATCCTGCAGGTATTCAGGGACAAAAACTGTCGGAACTTTGTTTTCAAGCCCGTAAAGAGTTTAATCGTCACCGACATATATTCTCCCGGGGATTGGATTTTAAAGCCAACGCCCGCAGCCCCCAGCAGTATTTCAGCTTTCTTTTATCCAACTGGATAACCCGTAGAGAAATCCATAGAAAACAAGGCCGGCCGCTGGGATGATCGGGCTTATCAACGGTATTCTGCATGGGAATTTCCGCAGGTCTCAGAAATCCTTCTGGAAACATAGCTGCCGGCTGCAAAGCTATCAGGAGCAGCGACTGCTGGAGTATATCCGGCGGAACCGTTTTACCCGCTTCGGCCGGGAGCATAATTTTGAAAACATCCAAGGATATGACGACTTTGCCAAGGCTGTGGGGGTCTCGGTATATGAAGATTATTTACCCTATGTGGATAGATTGATCCAGGGAGAAGGCCGCCAGCTCACCCTTGATCGGGTAACCCTGCTGGAACCCACCAGTGGCAGCAGTTCCGCCAGTAAACTGATTCCCTCTACCAAGGCGCTGCAGAGGGAGTTTATGGCGGGAGTAAAACCCTGGCTGGCCGATTTATATAATGTTTATCCTAAGATTAAAAAAGGATCCAGCTACTGGACCATCTCTCCCATGGCTCCTGCCTTGCAGAACCGTGATTCCAAAATCCCTATTGGCTTTGAAGACGATGCATCCTATTTTGGAATCCTTGCCCCGCTGATACAAAGGCTTTTTCCCGTTCCATCTGGTATCAAAAGAGTACCCCTGGGAGAGAACTTCTCCTTTATCACCACTCTTTTACTTTTAGGAGATTCCTCGTTATCTCTGTTCTCTCTGTGGAATCCAAGTTTTTTAACCCTCCTGGCAGAGTATATGGTGGCGCATAAAGATATTCTGATAAAAAGTCTCTTTGACGGCCGAATCCTCTGGCCTTTGGAGAATCCCAAATCGGTTGACTTGCCATTCAAAAAAAATAAACCCCGAGCCCGAGAGGTTGAGGGGATTCTTAACAGCTCTAATAATCTTGAATTGCTTTGGCCAAATCTGCAACTGATTTCCTGCTGGACCGACGGACACAGCACCAGCCTGATTCCGGCCTTGCGACGCTATTTCCCCGGGGTTCCCATTCAATCCAAGGGGCTTCTCGCCACCGAGGGAATGATCAGCTTTCCAGTAGAACAGGCCGGGGGAGCAGTGCTGGCCTATCAATCTCACTTTTTTGAATTTATTCATCAACCCAGTGAAAAAATATATCTGGCCCATCAGTTGGAACAGGGGGAACAGTACATTCCCCTGATCACCACCGGCGGCGGTCTATATCGCTATAATCTGGGAGATGTCATTGAAATCACCGGATTTTTCCGAGGGCTGCCGCTGATTCGATTTTTAGGCCGGTCCCATACGGTGGATCTGGCAGGGGAAAAGCTCTCGGAATTTTTTGTCGCCGGTGTACTTCAGGAATTTTTCAAGGGGAATATGCCGGATTTTGCCATGCTGGCACCCTATGAACACCAAGGACAGAGGGGATATATTCTCTATCACAACCAACGCCCGAAAGATCCCAATCCTCTGCAGTTGGAAGAACTTCTCAATGGGAATTACCATTATAGATATGCCAGGGAATTGGGACAGCTTCAAGCCGTGGGGTTGCAGAGGGTGCCTTCTAAGGCTGCTCAAAGCTATATGGATTTTCAAATCCGCAGGGGAATCAGAGCCGGGGATATAAAAATACCTGCTCTATATCTCCACTTGGATCTAAATAAATGTTTTACCGGGAGTTCATCGTGGATATCACCTTAATCAAACCAAAAATCGGACACCCCAAGGGCGGCGAGTATCTGGATGAGGGACGTATGGAACCATTGATGCTGGGTGTATTGGGGGGATTAACCCCGCCGGAACATCATTTGACCCTTTGGGACGACCGTTTTGAGCCCATAGACTTTGACCGGCCCACCGATTTGGTTGCAATCACCGTGGAAACCTTTACAGCCCGGCGTTCCTACGAAATTGCCCTGGAATACAGGAATCGCGGGGTACCTGTGGTGATGGGCGGAATCCATGCCAGTTTACTCACTCAAGAGGTGGCCCAGCATTGTGATACGGTAATCACCGGAGACGCCGAACAGGTCTGGTCCATATTGTTGGAGGATTTTCAATCCGGCGAAATGAAAGCCATTTACAAGGGAATTCCCGGTCCTGCCCAGGGAATAACCCAGCCGCGAAGAGATCTCTTTGCCGGCAAGGGCTATCTGCCGGTTTCGTTGATACAGTTTTCCCGGGGCTGCCCAAACCATTGTTTTTATTGCGCCACCTCGGCCTTCTTTGAACATACCCACCACGTTCGTCCGGTGGATAGGGTGATCCAGGAGATTGGTGATAAGAAACTGCTCTTCTTTGTGGATGATAATTTCACCTCCAATAAGGCTGCGGCCAAGGAATTACTCCGGGCGATGATTCCTCTAAAAACCCATTGGGTGGGGCAGATGAGCCTGGATGTCGCTCTGGATGATGAGCTTTTGACCCTGCTTCAGAAGAGCGGCTGTATGGGTTTTGTGGTGGGCTTTGAGTCCATCAATTCGGACAACGTCACCTGGATGAAAAAGAACAATGTGAACTCCGGAGTCAGCCGGGCCTATGAAGAACAAATATCCCGGTTGAAGGACTTCGGCTTCCAGATTTGGGCTGCCTTTACCCTGGGCCACGACTTCGATACCCAATCCTCCATAGAAGATACTGTGGCATTTGCACTGAAACATCGATTTTCCTTTGCGGCCTTTAATATTCTGCTTCCCTATCCAGGTACTCCTCTCTATGACAAATTGAACGAGGAAAACAGGCTATTATTCAATGGTAACTGGTGGCTCCATACTGACTACCGCTTTAATCATGCGGCCTTTATTCCCAAGCATATGACGCCCGACCAGCTCACCCAGGCCGGCATGGCCGGCCGGAAGAAGTTCAACAGCTTTCCCTCGGTGGTTCACCGGGCTCTGGACTTGAAGACCAATCTGCGGTCGCTGCCGAAGTTATGGATTTATATGAAATACTCGTTGTTATTTAGGAGGGAGGTGGCGCGCAAGGAAAATATGATCCTTGGGGGAAATAGTTTTGAGGAATCATAGGATAAAGACTGTAGAGTCCGATTGGAATAGTTTTGAGGAATCATGGGATAAAGACTGTAGAGTCCCATTGGAAATAGGTTGGTGATTTATTTCACGAACCTCAGAGCTCCGGGGCGGATATTCTCCTGGCTTATTTCGGTGAGACAGGCCAGTTCGTTGCCTCGGGTGTATAGTGGATTCTTTTCTTGAAAGTAGGCCACTTGGGGATCGTGTAATTT
>JAQICO010000020.1 GCA_027858495.1 Spirochaetaceae bacterium | reverse complement strand
ATACTTTTTCATCTACTTCGTGTTATATTATTGTTTTCAAGGAGAGTTGAATATGAGGCAAATTAAATTTTTAATATGTTTTTTTTTAGTATCCCTAGGGCTTTATGCACAAAATGGTTCAGTGGGAGAGTTATATTATAAAACTCTTTCGCCGGATCAATTAGGGGCCGCTCTAGATTTGACAGATCATAGCAATCCCCAACAAGTTGCGGTCAACCCTGCATCGGCTGCTTTTTTTCAGCGCTATATATTTGATGCTAATTATGTGAATCTATATAATTTGAGTAACAATGGCTCTATGGGACATATTTTGAACACTGCTATTTCAGCTCCCTCGGCCTATGGTGTTTTAACTGGTACTTTTCATTATCAGGATTGGGCATCCTTAAACTCATCTGTGTTGGACTTTGGGAAATTTTTAAGTTCTGATATAGCATTTTCCAAGGAATTATATGACGATCTTTTTTTTGGAATTTCTCTCAACGGAGCCTATGGTTTTGACGGAGATTGGGGAATGGGTGCATCTACTGGTGTCATTTATATTCCCGGGGATATTTGGAAGTTAAAAAATGCTGAACTGGCTGCAACTCTCGCTCATGTGGGTTATGGTTATGCCAGCAGTGACAGGGGTTTCTTTGACGCCATTCCAGAAAATATTACTCCCATGGCGGGAGTCTCCTTTGATTTGATAGACAATGAGAATACCAATTTAAGGGCCTTCAGTACAGTGTCCTTACCAGCCATCAGTGACATAAAACTCGATGCCGGTGCAACTTTATCCATGGGACAGGGAATGTCTCTTACATCCAGTTTATCGGTGGACCTGGTGGATATTATCAACGGTAACTATGAAACTGCAATCCCTTCGGTTAATTTGAATTTTTATTTTCCTCTTACACCTCAGGGAAGAGTGGGGAACCGTTTACAGACCAGTGAACTTCACATAAAGGCCGCAGGGGCACTATTATATGATGATGTATTGGCAACAGCTGCAGGTGTTACCATGCCCTTTGGTGTTCGTGATAATAATCCTCCCGAGTTAGAGTTTGATTACCCTGAAGAACAGTATATCTCTCCCAATTACGACGGAACTCAGGATGAATTGAATCTTCCGCTAATGGTGGATGATCAACGTTTTATAAAGGGATATATATTAACCATCACCGATGAAGAAGGTAATGTGGTTCGTCGTTTTTACAATAAGGATAAACGACCTGAAAACAGTAGTTTCAACAGCTTGTTTCAGCGATTAAGAACCCCGGAACAATCTATCCCAGTACCTGAAAGTTTTCGTTGGGACGGTCTTACCGACACAGGGGAAATGGCTTCCGACGGTAAATACAGTCTTGTTTTGGATATTTGGGATGACAATGATAACCATCAGGTTTCTCAAGCCATAAACTTTGCTATTGATGCAACTTCCCCGGAGCTAACCCTGGAAAAACCCCAGGGCTCTGATCTTATTTTTTCACCCGATGGAGATGGTAATAAGGAAGTTTTTCAACTTCCCCAATCAGGCTCTCCCGAGGATGATTGGAATGGTAAAATATTAAACAATAACGGCGAGGTTGTTAGGACCTTTTCTTGGAAGGAAGGAACTCCTGAAGCTCTAAGCTGGGATGGAACCGATCAGGATGGAGAAGTTCTTCCCGACGGTGCATATCAATATGTAGTTAGTACCACTGATAGGGCGGGTAACCGTGTGGAAGACAGCCTTAGCAATATTCTTATAAATACGGTACAACCGGAAATTAAACTAACCATCGACAATGGGTATTTTTCACCGGGAAGTGCCACTGCCATAAATAGTATTGAACTAGGCCTGGATATTTCTACGTTTAATGGCCTTTCTCAGTGGAACTTGGATATCATCGGACAAAATAATGAAGTACTGCAGAGTTGGAATAATCAAAACAGTGATAGCCTTTTGAGTCAGGGAAGTCTAAATTACCGTGGAGAAACTCTTAGAAGCGGATATCTACCAGAAGGTAGCTATCGTGCCCGTTTCACCGGAAAGTATCAAAACGGTTTTACCCCAGAGGTTTATTCTCCAGTATTTATTGCCGATAAAATAGCTCCCAGTGCAACATTGTCTGTAAGTCCAAGAACCTTTTCACCAGATGGAGACGGGCGTCAGGATGAGGTTATAATCTCTCAAACAAGCTCCCAGGAAGAACTCTGGACGGCGGTGATTCTCGACGAAGAAAATAATCCCGTTATGAATTATCAATGGAGAGGACAGGTTCCAGGTGAACTGAAGTGGAACGGTCAGGATAAAGACGGCCACATCAGAACGGTAGAACAGCCCAGGGAATACAGTTATTATCTTGAGTCCACCGATCAGGCAGGAAATTTTACCCGTAGTGATGAAATCGCCTTTGTATTTGATAACAGCAGTGTGGAATTCCTTCTTTCAGTGGATCAGAGTGCCTTCTCCCCCAATGGAGATAGAGTTAAGGACGTACTGAACATTACCATGGAAAAAAGTGGTGCCGCTTCGGTGGATAGTTACCGTCTATCCCTGGAAGATTTAAACCAGCGAGAGATTTTGATTATATCAGAGGGAAATGAACCTCCAAGATCATTAAGCTGGAATGGAGATGATGCTCCCGATGGCCAATATAAATTGAAAATGGTTCTCAACTATACCAGGGGGAGTCAATCCACGGTAAGTTCACCAACTTTTGAGATAGATAGGGTTTTTCCTGAGATAACATTGTCTTCTTCTGAGCTTCTTTTTTCCCCAAATCAGGATGGAAGAAAAGACAGCATTGATTTTACTCAAACCTCCAGCCTGGAAGAACTTTTTGAAGCGCAGCTAACCAATGCCGGGGGGAATATTGTTTCCAGCTGGTTCTGGAACGGCCAGTTGGAATCCTTCTCATGGGGCGGTACCGATAAGTCTGGAAATGTTTTACCCAACGGAACCTATGGGTATCAGGTTTCTACAGTGGACAAAGCAGGAAACCGTAGTGAAAAATCCATCGAGGGTATACGAATCGATAATCGCCGTAGTGATATATTCCTGACGGCAAAAAAAGAAATATTCAGTCCCTCAGGAAGTGCTGCTTTTCAGACTCAGCAATTTTCCATGATCAGTAGTTTAAAAGAAGGAATCCAATCTTGGGAACTCGCCATAAAGCATGAAGATCAGGGAGTGATTAAACGCTGGAGCGGAAATTCTGTTCCTCCAGAAAGTTTTGTTTGGGATGGAAAGAACGATTCTGGAGAGGTAGTGCAAGGGGAATATACCGCCGTTGCCTTTATTCAATACGATAAGGGGGACCGTCCTGAGGTGGAAACCGCACCGTTCATTCTGGATAATTCTGCCCCACAGGTGAATTTAAGACTGGAACCTCTTCCATTTAGTCCAGACGACGATAATGTGGACGATGAGTTGGTCTTTTCCATGGCGGTTAGAGACTACAGTCCTATCCAAGGTTGGTCCATGGTTATTTCAGATCCTAGAGGAAGGGAATTTATGTCCTTCAGCGGTTTGGGCCAGCCCACCCAGCGGATTATATGGGATGGACGTAGTAACCGTGGGGAACTGGTTCAATCTGCCGAGGATTACACATACCAGCTGACCATTAGCGATATTATGGGCAATTCCACCACTGAAGATGGAACCATCCCTGTGGATGTCCTGGTTGTAAGAGATGGAAACCGGCTAAAAATCCTAATCTCAAATATTACCTTTGAACCGGAAAAACCTCAATTGACCGATGACGCCAAAAATATGGAAGTATTGACTCGAATTGCAGAGATTCTGGTAAAATACAGTCGATATCGGGTGGTGGTTGAAGGACACGCAAATCCATTTTTAGGTACCCAGGCTGAAAAGTCTGTTTTATTAACTCTTTCTCAACAGAGAGCTCAAGCGGTTATTGATATTCTTGTTGATCTTGGAGTTAATGAAGAAAGGCTGGGAGCCATAGGTATGGGCGGGCAGGCTATTCTGGCAGATCCAAAAAACAGTGAGGAAAACTGGAGAAATCGAAGGGTAGAGTTTATTTTAGAGAAATAGATCTATCCCTTAGGGTATTAACTAAATAATAATGGTCATTCCATTTTGATTTTATCAGGGGCTGTCGCAAAAGTTATGATTTAGTTCTGAGGCAAGGCGATTTTTGAACCGGCAACGCAGTGTAGATGTACTACATGAGTAGCCCGTGCAGAAAATCAACGCAGTATCAGGGTTAAAGGGGGCTTTTGCGACAGCCCCTTTTTATAAGTGAAAGTTCTTTAGCTCAGCTGCTTACTGGGACAATCATTATAAAGGGGACATTCTTTGCATTGAGTATTGGCTCCACAATGTTTTTTTGCATGAGCTAGGATAAGTCCGTGGAATTCTTGATATACTCTGAGATCCTTGGGAAGCGTTGATACGCATAGATCCTGCCAGCTATCATAGTTATCCTTGGCTACATAAAAACCCAGACGGCTTAGGATCCTTCGGGTGTAAAGGTCAATGACAAAATCCAATCTCCCATAGGCATATAGTCCAATGGAATCTGCCGTTTCAGGACCAATACCCCAAAGAGCAAGAAGATCCTTACGACTGGGTACATTTCCCTTTAAATAGTCTCCCAATAAAAGAAAATCACAGAGAATTTTAAGTTTCTTCGCTTTCTGGTTATGGTATCCCGTAGAACGGATCTTTATGGATAGCTCTTCTTGGGTTAAAAGAGCCATTTTTTGAGCAATTAATAGATTTTCCCTTATTAAATTTTTCAATACCATGGACACATTTCGCCAGTTTGTATTTTGTGTCAGAACTGCACCAACCATAATTTCGAAACGCTGCATTTCTTCTCTTGGAAAAGAGTAATCCTTAGGATGATAACCCGAGGTATTAACTCCTTGCAGGGAGGATTTGATGGGCCACCAACCCTGAGGACCATAGTGTGATAATAGAGTTTCAAATATTTGATTAAGTTGAAGCGACGGAGTTTTCATGGATATAGCTATATCAATGGTCGAAAAATAAATCAATCCAGGATTGGTATTCCGGCCAAGAATTTATTGCCTTATCCTTAGGAATCAATTTGAAATCAGGAATCTCGAAGGAAGGGGTTACCTGATTGCCCAATAGGGCCCATGACCCACCAGGAGCTAAGCGAGCACCAAACACTGTCCCTGGTTCAACCATATAGAAAGGGCGTTGATGGGCCTGTAAATCTTGACCGAGGATGATTTTTTTAGGGGCTTCATCGGTATTTGGAAATAGGTAAATTTCTACAGGATCTCCCATATAAAAATGCCAGGATTCTTCCTGTTTTAAACTATGTAATCTTGAATAGCCCTCTAATTCACTGGTCATTAGATAATAAATCGCCGAAGATTGACGGTAGTTCAAGGCTGAACCCTCCTGGGGCGATCGGCCCTGTATCTTGGAATACCAAACCCTTTTATAATATCCCCCTTCAAAATCCAGAGGCGACAATTCTAATAAATTAATAATGTCCTGAGATGTCAAATCATGGTGAGATTTTTTGCCATTTATATCTTTGGATTCCATGGTTATTACTCACAAATCCTTTTCGCCTGGATACTGGCTTGTTCTAAAATTAATCCTTGATCTTTTACTTGCCTTTGATGCATCAGCAGTTCTCCTTTAACAATTAGACTATCCACAACATTTCCAGAAGCGGCATAAACCAGATTGGAAATTAAATCATGGCAGGGTACCATTTCAGGGAGATCCAAGCGGATCAACATCAGATCAGCCGTGGCACCAACTTTTATGACACCCCCACCGGTATTCCAATAATCAGCACCGGCAGTGCTGGCCATATAAAATACTTCTCTGGCAGTTAATCTGGTTGGATCTTGATAATGCTGTTTTTGAAGCAGTGCGGCTATTTTCATTTCTTCGAAGAGATCCAAATTATTATTTGAACTGCAACCGTCGGTGCCCAATAATAGAGGTATCTCTGCTTCTTTTAAACTGGTAAAATCCAAGGCAGCCCCGCTTGCCAATTTCATGTTGCTGCTGGGGTTATAAACTACGGGTACTTGATTTTCACTGAGAATGTTTATGTCTTTTTCATTTAGCCATAATCCATGGGCCACCGATAGATTCGGCCCCATTAAGCCAAGATCTTTTAACCTGGCGGTGGGACTTTTTCCATGGTGCTGAATACAATCCAAATTTTCTTTTTCGGTTTCTGAAAGGTGTATGTGAATCTTTAAAGATCTTTCCCGGGCAAAATCACCGATCCATTTCAGGGTATTTTCGGGTACTGAATATACACTATGGGGTGCTAAACCGCAGAATGTTTCAAGATCCTTTTGGGCGATGTTCTCAAACCATTTTTCACAATCTTCCCACTGCTCTTTTTCATTGGTTCCTTGAGTATTTAAAAAAACATAATTAATAGCTCCCCGTAAGCCGGAATCTTTAAGAGCTTTAAGAGCAATATCACCCTGAAAATACATATCGTTAAAAAAAACAGTACCGCTGCGGATCATTTCAAGAAATGCAAGACGGTATCCCCAATAAAATGCTTCATCATCGTAACGGGCTTCGGCCGGCCAGATTTTTTGTTGCAACCAGGGGAAAAGGGGCATATCATCACCGTAGCCCCTGAGCAGGGTCATGGCACTGTGCGTGTGGGAATTTACAAGGCCCGGTAGAATCGCACAGTCTTTACCTGAGAGTAGTTTGGCCTCTGGAGCCATAATCGATGGTGCTATTTCAGCAATTTTACCTTGAGAAATTAATAGGTCCTGAGTTTTTCCTTCCAGCTGAACTTCTTTAATTAATATGGACAT
>JAQICO010000265.1 GCA_027858495.1 Spirochaetaceae bacterium | reverse complement strand
GGAAACCAACATGGTTAGAGCTGCAGGAGCCATTGACGGAGTAAAAAATATTTTAGGAACCAGCCCGGTGCAATGGGATTGGGGACTGGAAGAACAAAATGATACCGGTGATGAAGAGGGATTACAAAAATTAGAAGAATTGGATATGTTTTACTCTGCGGTGGATCTTCTTGAAGATACCCAAAGACAATACCAAGCCAACGAAGATTTTATTAATTATCTGGACAGTTCCGGTATTTCTGCTGATCTTGAGGCACTGGGACTGCAGATGAATCTAAATGGTCCAAGCAGCTGTACTGTTAAACGGGGTGACCGTGAGCTTTTCCGCCTTCTTTGGCAGGATGGACTTATAGCACAAGGGCCAGATGATAGCCAGGTTATCAACCCTGAAAGTTCAGCGCTTACAGCCTGGGCAAAGGAATTACTCCAGGAAATGGAGGATAACTGGCAAAGGCACGATGTGTTAACCCAGCAGTTAAGGGGTGTTTTAGCTATCCCTTCAGTGGTTTCTCTTGTTGAGGAAAAGAATCTAAAGCCCAGGTTCTTCACAGGAGAGCAGGGCATTGAACTTGCCATCCGCCTTATCGATTATAGTGAAGTCGAGCGTATTACCACCGATAAAGAACAGGGTGCATTGATCTTTCAAGGCAAAGCGTATAAAGAGTTTGACTTATTTACCCAGGAATTAGTCAGTTATCTAGAAGAATTGGATCAAAGAACAGAGATTATGAAGACCGATGATCAGGCAGCAGAACTTGTTTCTCAAGCCCTGAATGATACCGTTTTTATGGAATATCTTCAAAGTAAGGGATATGAAATCGCCCGTGAGCCCCAACTCCATATAGACGACCATGGAACCAAATCGGATTATCTGCATTGGGACATTACCAAGGATGAACAAAGAATTGGCTCCATCGCTCTGCTGAAGACCTTTGGAGAACTGTATCTGTTGGATGGAGATGATATTCCCATCCAATCCTTTAGAGGATTCACCGAAGACCACCGAGTGTTGGGCGATTCTTCCTATGAATATTCCGATGATTTTGAAGTTCTCTCCGATTTATACAGCAGCCGTTCTTCCCAGACTTACCTGATGATTGGAACCCACGAAAAAAATGCCGATACCATGATACTACTCCATGGAGATCTGGAAACCGGTATCACCCATATGATCAGTATTCCCAGAGACCTTTGGTTTAACAACCGAAAAGTTAATAGTGTGTACCGTTATTATGGCCCAGAAGAACTGGTTAAAGAATTAAGTAAATTAACGGGGCTGGAGATTAACGATTATATCTCCGTGGATATGTATGCCTTCATTGAAATCATCAATATTATGGGGGGGGTGGATCTAGTGCTGGATGAAGCCTTGATTGATCCAACCTATAAAATAAAGGAAAATGGCCAATGGTCCACCCTGCATTATCCAGCGGGGCCGGTGCATTTAGATGGCCTTGGAGCTTTAAGAGTCGCAAGGTCTCGCCATAGTACCAATGATTTTGACAGAGCAAAACGGCAGCAACGAGTTATTGAAGCCATGAAAGAAAAGGCCACCGGCATGGGACTTAATGATATGGATAAGCTGTTCCAGTTTATTTCGGCTGCCAGGGAATATACCGAGAGTAGCATGTCGCCATCGGCCATGTTGCGAGCCTTTTTAAAGTTTAAAGATACAGAAATAGTCACTGGCAATGTCATTGACAATACCAATATTTTATACACCAGTTACAGCAATCTTTATGAATTAAGTGAAGAAGAAAGACAGTCAGCCATGGAAGATCCCGAGTTTAATAAGGGCGCTTGGATTGTATTGCCGAGAAATAACGACTGGAATTTAATAAAATGGTTTATCCGTCAAATAATTGATCCTCAATAAAAGGACGATTAGTTCTTTACCCTGAGGTATAACTGTTTTATTATTAATGTAGGAGGTGCTTTGTGCCCTTAAGAATGATATTTTTTATTTTAGCCCTGATGGTGTTGGTTTGTTTTGTAGGTCTTAACTGGGATAATAGCTCAAATATTGATTTATGGTTTAATCAAGGGATTCATTTTGAAAATGTTTCCATCGTTTTAAGTTTTTTAGTTGTATATTTACTGGGTATTTTATCTTCTATTCCTTTCTGGGTAGATCTATCTCTTCGAAAAAAACATAAAGCAAAAAAACAGGAAAAAAAGATCCAGGCCCTACAGACTAAAACAACCAAGGTAGAGGAGGAAAATCCTACTGAAGTTATTGAAACTGATTCTTAGTTTTATTCTTCTTTTTTCTCTGAGAATATACTCCGAAGAATCTTTGCAGAGTTTAATGGACCGTTTAGATCTCCAAATAGAGCAATCAAGTGGGGCTGAAGCTCGCCCCTTGTTAGAGCAGAAGGCCTCGGTATTGCAGTTGAGCGGAGATTTAACCCAGGCTATTGAGCTCTACAAAAGTCTATATATCAGTAACGGAGATCTTCGATATAAGCTTAAGGAATTGCAGTTGCGTTATGAAATCGGCCATTGGGAAATGCTTCCTGAAATATCCGACGCGCTGCTTCATAGCCAGGGGGATTTACAGTTATCTTTGGTGATACTAGAATCCCGTTTATTAATTAGCCAGGGGTTCTGGGAAGAAGCATCGGAATTGTTGGATTCCTATAAAACTCTTGGACAAAGAAATAGCCAATTCCTTTATATATATGAATTTATTCACCGTGTACAGAATCAAGAGGAAAAAGCCTTTTGGGCAAGAAGTACCTTGGCCAGTTTATTCCCTCAATCTCCTGAGAGTCTAATCCTGCAGGGAAGAGCCTCAGAATCTCCCCGCCCAAGTATGCTTACCCTTAAATATCCTCAGAATAATCCTCTGTATTATTATCAGGCTGCGGCATTTCAGGATAGAACCTACGCTGAAAATTTAATGAAGGAAATTCAAGAGTTGGGCTTACAGGTTTATATACTTCAGGAGGAGGGTTTTTATAAGCTGCTTATAAGCAGCAACCAACCCCAGGATGAAGCATTGGCTGAACAACTATCTCCCTGGGGATTAAAACCTTTTAGAGTGCAGTATTAATTCTCTATTTGATTCTCTTCTACCACAATCTGTTCATAGCTGAGATTTCTATCGCCCGTGGGGTGAAAACCCCGGATATCCAATCTGCCCGGAGTTAATATTAAAGAACGTACCACATAACTTTCATCCTTTTCTTCATGCAGATCAAGTTGGTAATATTCCAGGCGTTGGCGCTGGCCCCGGGAGTTTAAATAATTTAGCTCTAGAATAAGCCGATCCTGTTGTTTTAAAATGGAATAGTTTCCCTGAAGTTCTTTCCCATCCTGTTTTTTACTGAATAGAGGAGGGGTTCCAAAGTTCAGTTCGTCACCTAAATTGCCTCGGAATTTTCCTCGCAATTGTAAATCCTCATAAAACATGGGAAGCTGAACAGGTAGTCTTAAATCTGACAAGAGGTCTTGATTCATCATTTTATATTGACCCGTCCAGGGGCTTACCATGGCTGTACTGTCATTATTATCCTGAACTATCAGGGATATCAACTCTAGATCTTCCAATGTGATGGTCAGATTTCGACTGGTATTTCGAATATTACTATTGATGGAGTTTATATATATTTTCGAATAGATTCCCTTATGGATATAGCTATTCTCATAGAGTTCCATTTCATTACCCCGAAAAAAAGTGATGCTGTTTTCCCGCTTATCAAAATATAATAGAGAAATGACCTGATCTTTTTCCATGTACCAGAAACCTTCCAAATGATCTAGAAAAGCCTCTTCGCCACCCTGAAGAATATTGCGCAATTCTTCTTGCTGCTGATCATCCTGGGCTATTATTCTCTGCTGGCTCTGATAAAATGTATGGCTATTTTGGTTTAGAGTCCAAACACTATAATAGACATCCATTGGATTTTCAGATTCCGGATTCTGTTGATGGATTTCAATGTTTATAGGACCAAAGTCCTGATTTAATTCCTGCAGGTTTTGCTCTTGATACTTGATCTCCATGGAACCAAAGACATCCTCAGAGAAGATGGATTCATATTGCGCCACCGCTCCTCCTGAGCTATAAAAAATATCTAAAGTTTGGTGATTATCCCTGTTAAACCCTAGAACGAGAATCTCATCATATCGGTTCCCTGTGATATTTTTATATAGGATGGAAAGGGTTTCGGGAATTTCTGCCTTGATCTCTGAACGCCAGCTAAGACTGTACTCATTTCTACCGTTTTTGAAATCGGCAATCCAGATTTCCAATGGACCTTGATTTTCCGATTGTGAATCCTGACGCTGGGTAATAATGATTTGTTCGTCTTCATTGTCTCCATCAAGGTTGTTTTCTTCAATATGTACAACCCTGTAATTCGAGTCGATGGGTATTAGAGGTAAAATCTCTTGAATATTCTGATCAGAATTAACTTGACCTTCATAGTCAACATTCTGATCGTCCCTAAGGACCGGTGTCATATCTAAATCGCTGGGGGGTTTTATAATTTCAGATTTTTCAACACAGCCAAAAAGTAATAAAATACTAAGTAATAATGTAAATCGATTCATGAGACATTATGTTAATAATTGTTCCATAGATTCAAGTACCCTTTGACGAATCATTTCCATTGGTTCTTTCAATTTGAAACCCGCAGCGGTACTATGACCGCCTCCACCCATGGGTTCCGCTATATTCAGACAGTTAAAATGCCCTTTTGAGCGTAATGAACATTTCCATCGGCCTGTTTCATCCTGCTTAAAAAAGATAGAAACCTCCACGCTGCGACAGCCCAGGGGGATATTGATGATGGTTTGAGACTCTTCAAAGGTGGATCCGCTCTCAATGAGCATATCCTTGGGCATGGTTATTAGAGCTATACGGTCATTTTGGAAAAACTCTAAGGTGGATAATACCCTGGAATGGAGTATTAAAGATGCTTTGGTGTTACTCTGATTGATAATGGTATGTATTTTAAAGGGATTAACACCCAGTTTCACCAATTCAGAACCAATAAAAAGGGTATGAGAGCCGGTTTTTTTATATCTGAAGGAACCCGTATCGTAGACCATTCCCGTAAAAATGGCTTCTCCCATGGATAGATCTATTTTTACATTTAATGCCTTGAGTAAATCGTAAACCATTTCACAAGTGCTGGATGCTTTGGGCTGATAATAGCCCTGGGGAAGTTGGGATGCTTGGTTGGTATCGTGGTGATCGATAGAAATAATCCTAGAAACCTTCCGTTGGAGCATCTGCATTTTTTTACCTGTATTGTCGGGAAGAGTATCCAAAACCAACATTGTTGTATTTAGGTTTTGTTCGTTATCCTGCAAATTTTCAGGAGGAACAATATCGATTTTTGAATCGATAAAATTATACCTTTGTTCTGCCTTATCTTCGTTGACAACTATGACGTCTTTACCGATACTTTTTAAGCCCAATGCTAGAGCTATTTCACTACCTAAAGCATCCCCATCAGGAGATTCATGTGTGGTTATTAAGAATCGATACTCTTCTTTCAAGAGTTTTAATAATGTTTGCTGTGTCACCAAAGGCTCCGATATTAATCATAAAGCTTCTAGGTTAAAAAATCTAATAAAAAAACAAAATTTGACTATTTAGGCAAAATATTAAAGGAAAAGAAATTATTTTCCTGTACATTGTAGGGAATATGTTCTATCAAAAAAATATAATGAAAATTTTATCATTGGCATTTTTATCAATTTTACTCTTAGCCTGTTTCTCCAATGGAGAGCCGAACATTCCATGGAATAATGATATTCAGTATTTAAATTACTATGGAATCGAATACCAGGACTGTCAGTTTTCCGGTACGAACTTATCCATAGAAGAATCTGCTTCTATCTGGAGTTGGTCTTTGAAACCAGCGGAATGTCGGGGCAGGGTTTTATATTTTCATGGTTATTTAGATCATTCAGCCCTAAGCTCTGATCTTATCAATTTTTTATTGTCCCGGGGAATGGAAGTCATAGCATTTGACCTTGCCGGTCATGGAAGATCTAGCGGGGCCAGGGGAGGATTGGAGGATTTTGAAGAATACCGTCGCAGTCTGGATGCCGTGATTAACCATTGGGAAATTAAACCAGAGGAAACCTACTTTATCGGCCATAGCACGGGCTGCAGCATCATATTTGATTATCTTTTGAGAGGAGGAACCTGCAAGGCCACTCTCTGGGCTGCTCCCCTGGTTCGTTTTCGTGACTACGATTTAGTGCATACCCTGATATCTGACCAGGGTAGCTGGAATCCCCAGCTTCCAGTAAGCAGAACTCCCAGTACTTCCAATGAACAGTTTTATCAAAAAAAATGGCAGGATCCTCAAAGAATATCCGTCTTTGAAATCAGCTGGGCAAGAAGTATTATCCGGTGGAACGAACAATTGCCCCATTCTGGGGATATCCAGTTAGAACAACCAGTGACTATCCTTCAAGGATTGCGGGATAGGGTGGTTTGGTATGATTATAACATCCCC
>JAQICO010000153.1 GCA_027858495.1 Spirochaetaceae bacterium | reverse complement strand
GAGTAAGACCGCTGTAATGTTCAGCTATGTTACCCTGTTAAGTCTGGTCTTTTTTCTGGTGAGTTTACTGGCCATGGAGACTGTAAAATCCCAATCTCCCCGGCAATTAAACCTTTCTCGCAAAGAACAAGAAAAATTGGTGACTCAAATTGAAGAACATCCCCAGGAGATATATGAGGCTTTCAACATCCATGAAGATAGCTTTGATTCCTATGCCCTGAATTTTGCATCCAAGCTGTTGAATTCCAATGCCGGCGAACTGGAAGACATGAATCTTGAATTGAACGAGATGAATGCTCTTATTGAACAGGCCATGTTAGACCCTGAGGCATTTTTTAGTTCCGTTTTAAATGAACCCGATGATTATATGGATTTATTTGGAATTTCTCAAAATGAAAGGGAGGATTTTTTATTGAATATTGAAAAGGAACGGGAAGAATATAGAGAAATGAAAATTTCCTTCTATCAATCTCCCCAGGTCTTTTTAACCTTTTTTCAAGAAAATCCCGGTCTTGCCCTTAATCAATTTTCTTCAAAAGAAGGTTCCATGGATAGGGCGATTAATCTATTAGACTTACCCGATGATTTTGAAAGCAAAATATTCAGCAAATACAGCCCGGAAAAATTAGCCCAAATAACGGTGTATGTTTTCCTTTTAATCCTTACTGTGGGATTTTTGGTTCTTACTCTCTCTTTGCTGATAAAACGGGGAAGGTCTAATCTGGGTATGGCATTGGGTGTGGTCTTTTTCTTTTATATATTAAATTCTTTGAGTTCTGCGGCTAAGGGGTTCTCACCCATTCTTGCAATAATTGGAAAGATCAGTCCCTTTACATGGATGGACACAGATCTTTCTCCCAGCGGTTTTATTCTGCAGCCATGGAGAATAATCCTATTTCTTGGCGTTTCTATTTTGGCAATTGTTATTGGCAATCGCATTTTTAACCGCAAGGATATTTTAGTATAAATGGGCCAATGAAAATACGGCGTTCTTTCTTTTAGTAACTGCAGGATTAGGTAAATAATAAAATTTCCTATTGCTATATTTCCTATGTAAGATAGAATAATTTACTATGAATGCACTTATTTTATATTATAGTCGAGATGGAAATACCAAAATTGCCGCCGAATATCTTTCACAGAAACTGCAATGTGATATTGCTTCTTTAAACGAAAAGAAACCCAGTAGAAGTTTTATTCTTGCAGGTTTCAGGTCTGTCACAGGGAAGAGAAGAAAGCTCATAGGTGATCCATGGGGATTATGCAAGGATAGGGATGTTATTATCCTAGGTGCCCCCATTTGGGCAGGCAATGGAAATCCCGTTCTCAACAGTTTTCTTGATGATGCAGATTTTAGCGGAAAGAAGGTATATTTATTTACTCTGCAGGCGGATCCTCAGCTTAAAAGCGCTGTTTCAGTGTTGGAAATTCTAGGAAAACGAGTTGAGGATGCCAAGGGTATCATTTCAGGGACATTGGCAATCCATGGAAATTCTCCAGGAAAAACAGCTGAAAAAAGTTATATAACAAATCAATTGGATCATTGGGAAATTTCATAAGGAGGCGAATATGGCGCGTTTTATAAAAGATAGATCCCAGGCTCATGGTAAAAAGCCCGGAGAATTAGTCTATATCGGGACAGCCCAAGAAGAAAAAATATCAATTCGTCTTATTGATTTTAACGCCAAGGAAATAATTGAAAAGGAAGGTCCGTCTTTAATCGAGGATTTTGATTTACTTGGCCATGAAAGGCAGAGTTGGTTAAATGTAGATTGTCTATATGATCTCTCTATCATGGAAAAGCTTGGAAAACATTTTTCCCTGCACTCCCTTATGGTTGCTGATATTTTAAATACTGGTCTCCGTTCTAAATCGGAGGAATTTAAAGATGGAGTATTTTTTGTAATTAAAATGCTACGTTATGACACACAGAAAAAGACGATTGTGGCGGAACAATTCAGTTTAGTAATCATGCAGGATATTTTATTAACCTTTCAAGAATATCCCGGCGATGTTTTTGAAAATGTTCGAACCCGTCTCCGAACCGGAAAGGGAAGAATACGGTCGGAAAAAACCGACTATCTTGCCTATTCTCTTATAGATGCCATTGTGGACAATTATATATCCATCGTTGAAATGATCGGTCGAAAGATTGAGGATCTGGAAGAAGAATTACTCAGTGATCCCCGGGATAATATTATGCAGGATATTAGCCAACTTAAAAGAGAAATAATCTATTTAAGAAGAACCATTAGACCGGCCATAGAAGCGGTTCAGACAATAATAAAAAGCGAAAGTAATGTAATCTCAGAAACGCTTCAACCCTTTTTGAGAGACCTAAACAATAATCTTCTTATGGTTTCCGATGCCATCGATACATATAGAGAAATGTTGACCGAACAGATGAATGCTTATAATTCTATTGTTAGCAATCGTCTTAATGATATTATGAAATTCCTTACAGTCTTTTCTGTGATCTTTATTCCCTTAACCTTTCTCGCCGGAATCTACGGAACCAATTTTGATAATATTCCAGAATTACACTTCAAATATGGTTATTTTATGTTATGGGGAGTATTAATTTTGGTCGCAGCGATTATGTTGTGGATCTTTAAAAGAAACAAATGGTTTTGACCGATTTAAGACTAATAACATACTTGCACTATTTTTATTCAAGTGTCTAAGAATATGATCTATAATTTGGTCTTGATGGTAATATGTCACCATGTAAGATATATCAAAATATGATTCTTTTTTAAATTATACCCTTTCGTCTGGCCTTAAAACCCGCCTTTTGATATCTTGTATCATAGTCTATAATTCTGTTGATAGGCTTAATTTATTGATCTGACAGGGAGTGAAGCCATGAGTAACAAAGATAAGGGGAATTTCCCTAATAACCATAGACCCGGACGTCCCAGCAAGGACAATCGACCTAGATTTCCAAAAAGAGCCGTTATTACCGGGGGCATGCCCTACGGAAATAAAAATCTTCATCTAGGGCATATCGGCGGTGTTTTTGTTCATGCGGATATTTTTTCCAGGTTTATGCGGGATCGGATTGGACCGGAGAATGTGATTTTTGTATCAGGCACCGACTGTTACGGTTCTCCCATTGTGGAATACTACCGTCAAGCCAAGGAATCCGGGGAGTTTGAGGGCACTATCGAAGATTTTGTTTTATCTAACCATGAGAAACAAAAAAAAGCTCTGGAAGCCTATAAAGTTTCTCCCAGTGTATACAGCACTTCTGCATTCGGCAGGGCTGGAGAGCTTCATAAGGAATTAGGGGAAAAAGTTTTAAAAACCCTTTATGAAAAGGGACATTTAAAAAAAATGTCTTCTCCGCAATTTTTCGATCCAAAATTGGGTATCTTTCTAAATGGACGCCAGGTTGTTGGCCGTTG
>JAQICO010000335.1 GCA_027858495.1 Spirochaetaceae bacterium | reverse complement strand
AAACAGGCTTCTTCTGCAAAGTCTTTTACGTCAACATTGAGAGAATGGGCAAAGGTTTCAATAAATGAACCACAACCGGAAGAACAAGCTTCGTTGAGTTCCAGATGTGAGATAATCCCGTTCTGAATATACAGGGCTTTCATATCTTGTCCACCGATATCCAGAATAAAATTTACATCTTTATCCAGGTATTTGGCTCCACGGAAATGGGCTATGGTTTCTACATGTCCTTCGTCAATGGAGAAGGCGAATTGAACCAGATCTTCACCATATCCTGTGACAGAAGTTCTGGCGATATTTAGAGATAAATTTAAATCCTTTGCCTGTCGATGGATCTCTTTTAATCCTCTCTGCACCGCCGCAATGGGATTTCCCCGGTTTTTACCATAATCCTGGGCTACTAGACGGCCCTGTTGATCCAGCAGTACCACCTTGGTGGTGGTGGAACCTGAATCGATTCCTAGGAATAACGGCCCCTTGGAGGATTCTGTAAAGTCCGCAAGCTGATAGCCTGTTTCATTCTTTTGTGTATTCCAATCTCTAAATTCTTTTTCCGATGAGAATAGAGGATCCATGGATTTGCTGAGTTGAACTTTTTTCCCTGGACTGTCCAATAGTTTCAATAAGTCGCTAATGCTCCAGGATTTTGATTCCTCCCAGCTATGTAATGCCGCACCGATGGCAGGTATTAGTTCTGGATTGGGGGGAATATACACATCTTCTTCCGTCAAATTCAGAGCCTTGATAAAGGTTTTTCTCAGTTCTGGTTGAAAGGTTAGGGGACCTCCGCAGAAAAGCAGTTTGCCCTTTATTTCACTGCCCCTGGAAAGAGTATTAATAACCTGATATGAAACGGCTCGATATAGAGAGGCGGCTATATCCTCTCTAGGTATATCTCGGCTGATAAGGTTTTGTACATCGGTTTTTGCAAATACTCCACAACGGGAAGCTATGGGATAACTGGTCTTAGCTCTGGTTGCTAAACCGTTGATATCTTCCACCGGCACATCTAATAGGGAGGCCATTTGGTCAATAAATGCTCCGGTTCCACCGGCACAGTTGCCATTCATTCTTATGTCCGGGCGCAACTGTTGATTGAATAATATTAATTATGAGTCTTCCCCCCCTATATCAATCAAACTTCTAACATCAGGATAGAGTTGTTTAACCACTTCTGCAGCTGCTACAACTTCTTGAGTAAAGAGAAATCCAAACCGTTCGGATAAGCCCATTCCTGCAGATCCGGTTATGCTTAGAGTGAAACTTTTATGGCTTAAGGATTTTTTTGCTTCAATTAATATATCCTTCAATGTGGGTAGAACTTCTGTATTATGTCGGGTATAGGCTTTAAATAAAACCTGACCTTTATGGTCTATTAAAGCCACCTTTGCAGTGGTAGATCCTATATCTATACCCAGGGCAATTTTGTCCATGGTTAACCTCAATTTTTCTTGTTGTATATCCTATCGCTATGCTCATTAACTGTCTAGACAGCACTTCCAAGGTTTGGCAATCTATGTTAATTTATTTTATATGAATAAATCTATATTTCTTTGGACTTTCTTGGTGCTTTCCACATTTCTTTTTTCAGGAGAAGATGAAAGTTCTCATCCAACAATGCTTCCCGATCGAGGATTTCAATGGGCCAGTGAAAGGTTGTTTCAACTTCCCTATTATAAGGAAATTCAAGGAAAGAATATAGGATTTTTTGGAAATAAAACCTCGCTGGCAACCTTGGATAGATTGATCGAAGATGATCAGGTAAATGTTCAGAGAATCTTTGTCCCTGAGCACGGTTTATTGGGTATGCAGGTCGCCGGCGAAGAGGTTTCTGATGACTTATATAAGGATATACCGGTGATAAGTGCCTATGGTTATGGTGCTAGAAAAATCGATCCTAAATGGCTTGTTGATCTTGATATATTGGTCTTTGAAATTCAAGATATCGGAAATCGTCATTATACCTATATCAGTTCCATGTATCTTCAGATGGATTCTTGTGCCGATGCGGGGATTCCTATGGTGATTATCGATCGTCCCAATGTAGCGGGAGATTTAGTAGAAGGGCCAATTTTGGAACCCATGATGCAAAGTTATATCGGTTTATTTGGCCCTGTATCCCATGGAATGACCATGGGGGAATTAGCTTTATTTTTTTTAAAAGAGCCCTATTGGATGAATGGGGAACGTTATAAGCGTCTGGGTGATGATGAACCCTTTCATAATGTGTCAGAATTGGATCTGCGGATTGTCCCCATGGCTTTTTATGATAGGAATAAGGGATTTTATCAAAACGAAGAAGCCCTGCAACACTGGATCCCCACTTCTCCCAATATCCCCAGTCCAGAGGCTGCGGTGTGCTATAAGGGTAATGGACTGCTGGATGGTCACGAAATTCGTGAAATTGTTAGGAATTATAGCCAAAACCAGGTTCAACAATTTGAAAGTATACAACTACCAGGTGTAAAAGATCAGCAGGAATTGCTGGATTTTATAGATAGCTGTAAAACCATTTATCCTTTTCCTGGAGTAGAGCTGGAACCAAAGCAAAATATAACTACAGGAGATTGGGACATTATCTCTTTTAGAGTGAAATTCATCGGTGAATATCACTCGGTCTTATCCATTTTAGCAATTATTTACACATGGGAATCTTTGAAACACCCCGGAAATGATAACGGTTTTAATAATCTTGAACAATTTGATAAATCCATGGGTAACAATTGGATCAGCAGAGCTTTGATCTATACGGAAAAATACAATTTTAGTGATATCGCTCAACTTATCGGAATGGATGAAACCCTTTTCCGTGAAGCAAGACAACCCTATTTACTCTATCCATAAATATCTTTTTTATAATAACATCTGAGGTTATATTGTTCTTATGAGATTTAAGTTAATTTTATTTACTCTTTTCATATTCTCAGTAACAGCTTGTAAAAGTTTTGATCCTTATAAAGAGGATTTTTTTTACAGCACGGTATCCCAGCAATTACCCCTCTATTTAGTTGTGGATACTCAAGGTC
>JAQICO010000268.1 GCA_027858495.1 Spirochaetaceae bacterium | reverse complement strand
GATATATTGGAAGCTGTAGGATTTGTAACAATGGAGGCAATAGATGGAGATTAGCATAAAATGGGGCTGTCACAGTTATATTTTTTGCGACAGCCCCATTATTAATAATAATTTGTTATTCTGAAGTATTTCTCGCTTTTATAATATCCTGAGCCGTTTTACCACCTACGGGGTCGTAATGGCTAAACTCAAGTTCAAAAGCTCCAGTTCCTGATGTCATTGACTTTAGATCTATACTGTAACGCATAAGTTCGGCCTGAGGAACTTGAGCTTTAATGGATTGAATGCCACTGCCCATGGGCCCTTGATCTAATACTCTTCCCCGTTTTGTACTAAGATCAGAAAGTACATCACCGAGATATTTATTTTCTACAAATACAGTGAGTTCCATAACCGGTTCTAATAGAGTGGGTTTAGCCTTTTCAAAGGCTGTTTTTATTCCGTTTTTAGCTGCCAGTTTAAAAGCCATTTCCGAAGAATCAACGGGATGCTCTTTGCCATCATAAATACTTACACCAACATCTACCATGGGATATCCAGCAAGAAATCCTTCTTGCATTCCCTCTAGTAGTCCCTTTTCTATCCCTGGCATATAACCTTTGCTGATGGAACCACCCTTTACATCGTTGGACATTAAAAAATTTTGTCCACGTTCCAATGGATGAATTCTCATAGATACACGTCCGTACTGGCCATGTCCACCGGATTGTTTTTTATGGGTGTATTCAGCTTCTGCGTTACTCATGATGGTTTCTCTATAGGGAATTTGAGGAACCTTGGTATCCACCTCAATCTTCGCTTCTTTGAAGATCTTTTCCAGAATGGTAATAATGTGTAGTTCTCCCATTCCTGAAATAACCGTTTCATGGGTTTCTTCATTATATTTTATAAAAAATGTCAAATCCTGTTCCGCAACTCGATGGAGAAGATCGGATAGCTTATCTTCATCTTTTTTATTTTTTGCAGAAATAGCAAGATTATAAACAGGATGTGGAAGAGCTAATGATTTAAAATGTATGATCTTATCTGATGGGCACAATGTATCATTGGTATGTAGTGAATCTATTTTAGTTAGAATAGCTATATCTCCAGCGATAACATCGTTTACTTCCTTAAGGTTTTTACCTTCACAGAAAAAAACTTTATTTATGCGAATTTTCTCATCGTTTCTAGGATCATAACTTTCCATTCCTGCTTTTAATACACCGGTAATAATCTTTACAAAGGACATTTTGCCAGCAAATTTATCAATACTTGTTTTAAAAACAATAGCACTGAAATCACCATCGGAAGATACCATGACAGAAGATTCACCTGTCTTACATGGCTCTTCAATACGTCCAGGAGCAGGTGATTCATAGGCCATGAAATTCATCAGTGGAACAATTCCAGAATTTTCTTCGGCACTGCCACAAAAGACTGGTATAAATTTATTATCAAATAATCCTTCTGAGAGACCTTTTATCGCTTCTTCAATGGTTAAATCGTCTTTGTCGAAGTATTTTTCAGTAAGCTGATCATCTCCCATGGCAGCCTGTTCAATAAGCTTTTGATGATATTCTTCTGCTTGGGCTTTATATTCTTCAGGAATTTCTTCGGCGTTTTCCTTTTTACCAACGCTACCTTTAGGATAGGCTTTCATATCTAACAGGTTGATTACACCTTTGAAATTTTCAGCTTGACCCATGGGAATAGTTATTGGAATAATATTCATCTTGAATCCTTCGAGATCCGCTAAGACTTTAAAATAATCTGCTCTTTCTTTGTCCATTTTATTTACAAAAACGACTCTGGGCATATCTCTATTGTCCAGACGTCTCCATAGTTTTATGGTTTCTATCTGGAGGCTTGAACGTGCTCCAATTAATACCACTGCTGATTCCGCAGCTCTAAAAGATGCTACAACTTCACCAACAAAATCTGCAGCCCCAGGGGTATCAAATAAATTTATTTTATGCTCTTCCCAGTTGAAGTGGATAAGACTGGTATGGATGGACATCTGCTTTTCAATTTCTTCTTCGGTGTAGTCGCTGATCGTTCGTCCAGTTTCTACTTTTTCTGCCTTAGCAATGATCCCTGAATTGGACAAAATCTGTTCAACCAGTGACGTTTTTCCTGTCCCTACATGACCGCAAACAGCAATGTTTCTAATAGCGTCGGTTCTATAACCCATCTGTACCTCCCTAATAGTAAGAAATGGTTAAGTTAAGGTTAAACCCTCAATGAAAGATAGGTCAACAAAAAAAAGATTTCACACTACATAAGACTTAAAACATCTTCATCACAGATCCATTCTAATTTTTTATATTTTTTAGAAATTTTAAAAGCAGGATAATTTTCCGCTTGGTGGGATTCCTTTTGAATTTCTGAAAAAACTTTAGCCTTAGATTCTCCTGTAACAATAAAAGATAACCAGGTTGATCGGTTTAGGAGGGCAGGTGCAAAGGTTATTCTTTCTTGACCATTATATGGGTTCTTTCTAATTAATAAATCACCCTGGAAATCCCAATCGTTAAAATCCGGAAAAAGAGATGCTGTATGTCCATCATCCCCAAGACCTAACCATTGCCAATGGACATAGGATTTGCCTTCTTTGTTTTTAGGCAGTTTTTCCAATTCCAAATTATATTCTTCTAGGGCTTTTTCCGGGGGGGATTGACCATTAACTAAATGAATATGCTCTTTAGGGATCGGTAAAAGATTTAAAAGAGTTCTACAAGCAGTTCCTGCATTACTGTCTTTTGATTCAAAGGGAACTAGTCGTTCATCACCCCACCAGAAATGGATTTTATTCCAATAGGGAAAATCAGAATAATGTTTTTTAAAGTGATTAAATAGAGCTATAGGAGTATTGCCGCCCGAAAGAGCCAGATGAAATTCTCCTTCTGTGGAATGGATTCTTTTTTTAAGCTTATCCATTAAAAAATCAGCTATTTCTTCTATGGATTTTTTTTTTATGATCATAGGCTGCAATAATTCTCCTCATCGGAAAGATTTCTGCAGGGGTATCTCCATTGATGCCCCTGCTTTTCAACCAGTTTATCTGCTTCTTCGGGTCCCCAAGATCCAGCTTTATACTGATGGATTGGTGCTTTCCCGCTATCTCTCCATTGTAAAATGGGATCGACAAATTTCCAACATTGTTCTACCGCGTCTGAGCGGGCATAAAGAGTAGCATCACCGATCAATGCATCCATTAATAATCTTTCATAGGCGTTTGTTCTGAAATTCTCCTTTAAATCCTGATAATGAAAATCCATGTTTACATTGGTAGTTTCAAAACCATTACCAGGTTTCTTCATGATGAATTTCAATAGGATCCCTTCATCGGGTTGAATTCTTATAACCAGCATATTGCCTTCTTTGCTGTTTATCTTAAATGCAGGATGTGGTGTTTTGTGGAAATGTACTATAACTTCTGTAACTCGATGGGGTAAGCGTTTTCCTACTCTAAGATAGATAGGCACACCGGTCCAACGAGAATTATCAATAAAAAATTTCATGGCTGCGAAGGTTTCAGTACGACTATTTGGAGCAATACCGGCCTCTTCATGATATCCAAGTATTTTTTTTTCTCCCAGTTGATTTGAAGCATATTGTCCTAGAATTACATTTTCTTTAAGACTTTCTTCTGTCCATGGACGAAGGTTTTGTAATACTTTAACTGTTTCATTTCTTACAGACAAGGCATTGAAATTATTGGGAGGTTCAAGGGTTACCATGGCTAAAACCTGTAGAAGATGATTTTGCACCATATCTCGTATAGTGCCTGCACGGTCAAAATAGGCTGCTCTATTTGCAACAGATATATCTTCGGCTGAACTTATTTCGATATAATCCACATATCTTCTATTCCAGAGGGATTCAAAAATCTCATTCCCAAAACGAAAAACTAAAAGATTTTGCACCGTTTCTTTTCCCAGGTAATGATCTATACGGTAAATCTGTTCTTCATCCCAATGGTTATGCAAATGATTATTCAAATCTTTAGCGCTTTGTAAGTCGAAACCAAAGGGTTTTTCTATTACTAATCTTCGCCCCCCGTGGCTGTGTTGATTTAATTTGGCATAAACCAAACCATCACTGACCTGCTTATATCCCTGTGGAGGAATTGCTAAATAAAAGATTATATCTTCTTTCTTATAGTTCTCTCCAAGTTTAGGAAGCAAATTCATGAAATTCTTTGGATCCTTAATGTCAATGGATTGATAATCAATAAGATTTACAAAATCATCCCAATGATCAGGGCATTCTTTTTGTAACGATTCTGACATTTTATCTCTATATTGCTGACCCGTTTGTTTCGTTCTACCTACACCAATAATTTTGCTTTCAGCACCCATTTTATTTAAACAATGAAGAGAATATAAAGCAGGCATTAGTTTTCTGGATACTAAATCACCGGTTGCACCAAAAATAACAAATAGAGACATATATATATACTCTCCTAAAGTAATAGTTTTTTCCCTTAATTACGGGGAAATGATAAATAGATAAAATAGTAATTTTTCTTGATATGGTAAAGTTTTATCGTAATTCTTGTCGTTTCTTTTTTAAAACTAGAATTTCCTGAAAGGTGGAACGAATATTAGTTTCGTCTATTATATTCCGGTGATGTTGGTCTTCAAGATCATTTAAAAAATTCTCTTCCATATTGTATAGAAACCCCTCCATCTCTCCAGACCAGATATAACGGACAACTTCATTAGGATCAAACAATAAGGATTGTATTTTTTGGACTAAATAATGGGATAAATACCATCTTACATCATCGA
>JAQICO010000372.1 GCA_027858495.1 Spirochaetaceae bacterium | reverse complement strand
TTGTTCAACGATTTAAAGGCAAAATTCCACGAAACAATCAAAAACAACGGATGAAAGCTTTATCTAAAATTCCACATATTGACAGTGTATTGCCTGCAGATGAACCTGTTGGCAGCTGGGAGATTTTACTCTCAGAGAGACCGGATATCATCTGTATTGGCCATGATCAAATGGCGATGTTGGAAAATTACCAGGAATGGATAATAAAACAGAATGACCTTTTTCATCCGGAAATTGTAATTTTATCCCCCTATAGACGTCATCACTTCAGTAGTTCCCGAATTTCTAAACGCAAACAAACTATTTTCAAACTGCTGATAGTAATGGCAATGCTCCTATGGGGATTCAGTTGGGTTAGTGGAAAATGGGCCGCGGGCTTGGCTCCCCCTCTTTATCTATTATTTTGGAGATTTTTAATATGTACACTGATTTTTTTACCGGCCACATTGATGGAAAAACCTTTAAAAAAAGAACAGAAAAAGTATTTCATACCCTGGACTAGTTTTTCTGCTTTGATGCTTACCAGCTATAACTACCTTTTTTTTAAAGGTTTAAGTGCAGCATTGGCAGGGAAATCCGGAGTAATAGTTACAACCTTCCTTCCTCTTTTTACTCTGGTTCTAGGAATTATTTTTCTTAAAAAAAGACTCGTTAAAATGGAATCCCTTGGTTTTGTTCTTGGAATCATCGGGGGAATATTATTGATAGCGCCCTGGGAATTTACAACAAGCCAATTTATGCAGAGTACAAATCTTTTATTTTTTGGAGCTGCCTTCCTTTGGTCTTTATTAACCCTATTCAGTAGAATGGCACAACAGAAGATTCCTATGTTCCGTTTTAATTTTTTTCTTTATTTGCAATCTACAATCTTAGCTTTTATTTTGTCATTTATTGAAGGAATAAATCCGTTAAATGGAGATTATTTATCCTGGCCTATTTGGCTTAATATCCTTTATTTGGCAATTTTTGCCAGTGCCATAGCTTCGGGGATTTATTTTAGAGCCAGTCTAGAACTGGGCCCAGCAAAGGCAAGTTCCTTCGCTTTTGTAGTTCCCCTATCGGCCTTGGGTTTTGGAGCGATTTTACAATCTGAGAATCCCTCAAAGATTACGTTAATCGGTGCATCATTAAGTATATTAGCATTAATTATAATAAATACGAAACCCAAAAAAAGGAAACAAAAACTATGAAAATAAAATTAATATTTCTCTTATTTTTAATATTTACATCTTTGACCTTTGCTCAGGATTTAAGGAGCTTTACCATTGAAGATGAAGAATTAAACATGGAATGGCAGCGCTTTATGGTGATGCAGGGGCTGACAGAAGAGAACTTAAGCGAACAGGAAAGATTGAACTATTTAGATTCCCTAAAAGAAAGTCTATTGATAAGAAAAATCATGTTAGCCCTGGCAGATGAACGTTCAATTGTTGTAGATGATACAGATTTGGAACAGATTTATTTAAAAATAAGAAACCAAGTTCCTACTCAGGCCGATTGGGACAAACTACTAGAGCAACAATATTATGATGAAGTATCCTTTCGGAAATATCTAAGGAATTCAGAACGCATTGATCGTCTTTTAAGAATGGAAGTATTGGAAAAGATCGAATTAACTCAGCAGGAAATTCAGTCATATTACGATAATCATCCAGATGAATTTCTCAATGAAGGTGAAACATTAAGCTTTGAAGAAGTTGAAGAATCCCTCAGGGAATTCCTATGGGATCAAAAGGCTCAACGGGCTGTGGGAGAATATATGGATAAAATCAAGGCCGCCATGTCGCAGCCCTGAGAATAAATGGTTCTTTATCTATCTCTTTTAATCTGATCAACCAGTTCAAACATTCGGTTGAGAGACCTACTGGCTTTTTTTATGGTTTCGTCATCCACCTGGATATAATCCTCTTCTTTGGGGTTTTCCAGTGCCTTTAAAATAGCTTCAAGACTGTTTGACTTCATATATTTACAGGCATGGCAGGGCCCTTGAATGATCAGATCATCCGATTGTTCGACCTCCAATCTTGAGGCCAGTCCACATTCTGAGAAAATGATATAACGTCCTTTGCCCTTGTTTTTTATATAATCGTATATCTGACTGGTACTTCCGCTGTAATCACTGTTATCAATGACATTGGGTTTACATTCAGGATGCGAAAGAATTTCAAGATCTGGAAAAGCTTTCTTAAGGGTAAAGGCCTGATCAAAATCGAATTCTTCATGGACATAGCAGGTTCCATCCCAAAGACGGATTTGTTTTTTTACACCACGACGTTCCATCTCTTCTAAAATATTTGCACCCATAAGTTTATCTGGCACAAAATAGATTTTATCCGAGGGATAATGCTCCATAATATCGTATACATTGGAAGAGGTAACCACCACATCACAGGCTGCTTTTACATCGGCCGTGGTGTTTATATAACAGGCAAAATGATAGTCGGGATACTGCTGACGCAGTTTTAAAACATCTTCACCGGTAATAGAATCCGCCAGGGTACACCCCCCGTCTTCCGCGGGAACAATTACATCTTTATTAGGACTGAGAATCTTTGCTGTTTCGCCCATAAAACGTACCGCAGCATAGATAATCAATTGGGCCTTGGAATCGCGGGCATAACGGCTGAGTTCATAGGAGTCTCCCACATAATCTGCCACACCGTATAGTATTTCCGGAGGCACATAGGTATGAGCTACGACGATTGCATTTTTTTCCTTCTTTAGACTGTTTATACGGTTGATCAGTTCAATCTTGCTTTCACAGTACATCTGAAGATCCTGCCAGTCGTCCCTATGTTCAAAGTGTATTTTTTTTAACTTTTCATATAATTCATTTGCCTTCATCTTTGTTTCTCCTTTTAAAAAGTAACCTTCTTCTTCTCTTGGGGATTCTTTCGGGGTATCCCATTATTCTTGCAAGTATGCCCATGGATTCAGACTCGCCCAGGATTAATTTAATAGCCACCATCAGGGGAACCGATAGAAGCATTCCAGGGATATCCCAGATGTATCCCCAAAATACCAATCCAAATATAACTGTAACTGTATTTAATCTCAATCGGTTGCCCATAACTATAGGATCTACAAAATTACCGATAATCAACTGATTTGACGTTAATAAAATTGATATAATAATAAAAGTGCTGTAACCCTCAAACTGAACAAAGGCCATCAGCATTACCAACAAGGTAGAAAAGATAGACCCAATATTGGGTATAAAATTTAAAAAGAAGGCTAAGAATCCCCAAAAAATAGCGAAGTTAACACCAAAAATTGTACAAACTAAAAATACAATAAATGCAGTGACAAGACTAATAATGGATTTAATAGAAATATAGGTTGCGATGGATCCTTGAATGGTTTCAAAGGATTCAAGCAGTCTTTTATTTCCCCCGGCAACATAGGTCAAATAAATACGGTAGTCAGAAACACCAATGAGCAGGAAAACATAATATAGGGTAAAAAGAAAAAAGGAAGAACCAAAAGAACCGATGGAAGAAGCCGCACCCTTGGCTAGAGATGTAAAATCCACCTGCTCCATAATAAAGTTAAACGGTGAAAATTCGCTATCAAGATTTAAATTCCATCGTTGGTTTATCAAAGAGTAGAGGGTCTGGAGTTTATCGTCAAACTGATTGGTCAGTTGCGCCTGCTGGCTCAATACCTCACTGAAGGTAGAGGTTAACATATTTATGATTACAAAAACCACTGAAATAGTAATAAGTGCTACCAAGGGTATGATGATACCCTTGGGG
>JAQICO010000103.1 GCA_027858495.1 Spirochaetaceae bacterium | reverse complement strand
GCTTCTCATTCCATGGTAAATCGTCTTGAGAAAATAAGACTTGAGTAAAAAAGAGTATTGTTAAAATAAAAAATTTTTTCATTTTTTTTATATTACAGCATAGATCTCAATGATCCCCTTGAAAAGGCTTTTTTTTCCATCATAAATATATTAGACATTTTCCAGGAGAAAGAAATGAGCAATGAGGAAAATCTGACAAAGTTAAAAAAGACTTCTATCTTGATGAATTTCATTAAGAAGAATCAAGGACAATGGGACCATCAACAATGGTTAGAACTATGTGAAACCATAAAAGACAAGGGGTATGACCCCATCGATTTAGATCAAGTTGGTCTAATTTTAGAAGAAAAGAAGAAAAAGTTTCTTGAAGGTTAATTCAACATTGACCAATTAGTACATTTTCTCTATACAAATGTCTTGGGCGGAAAAACATCTAAATGGCCCGAGATAGGAGCATTGGTTGAGTTGTAAAATTTGCCCAAGACATTGTACACACCCCAGCAATTTTTGTGGAGAAAACTCAATACTAAGGGCAGCATTGGCTGCCCTGCATTTTGGGGAAGAGCCCCCGCTGGTTGGCCATGGCGGAAGTGGTACTATCTTTTTAAGCGGCTGCAATATGAAATGTCCCTTCTGTCAAAACTGGCAAATAAGCCGGGGAGAAATTGGCGGAGAGCTTTCTATAGAGCAGATGGCCAGGCTTATGATCAAACTTCAAAGCAACAGGGCTACTAATATAAATTTTGTCACGGGCAGTCACTTTTCACCTGGACTAATACAAGCTTCCTTATTAGCAAAACAACAGGGTCTTATTGTTCCGATACTATGGAATTCCTCGGCCTATGAAAAAGTTCAAACCCTGGAAAGTCTTTCTGAAGTAGTAAATATTTGGCTGCCTGATTTAAAAACCCTTGATAATACAATAGCAAAAAAGATATACCGTTGTTCCGACTATGCTGATGTGGCTAAAAAAGCATTGGATTTTATGATTAATCAAAGTACTGAAAAATACGATGAATCAGGGGTGATGCTCTCTGGGACAATTATCCGTCATTTGATTTTGCCAGGGCACATGGAATCCACCCAGTCGATACTTCGATGGTTTGCCAAGCATGGTCAGGGTAAAGCCAAGTTATCCTTGCTATCTCAATATACACCGGTAATTATACCCGGAGAAACAGGAAAGATTCCCCAGAGTTACTTAAGTCAGAGAGAATACGATTTGGTACTTAAATGGCTTGAAGAATACCAAATAGAAGACGGATTTATTCAGGAGCTGGAAACCGGTTCAGACTGGTTGCCCGACTTTAGGGAGAACCAACCCTTTGATTCTTCCCTGGCAAGGATAATTTGGAGAGCCCAGGATGGTCCGGTAGGCTAGTAGACTTCAACTTCAATAGCATAATAGTGTTCCTCACCCATGACAGGCGATAAAGAATAGTCTATGATATGCCTATCTTTTTACATACCGGAGATCCCATGGTAAACCGCCTATTCAGATATTTTACTTCAGCCCGATTCCCCAAGGCTCTTGAGTTAGGAAAAACACTTTCAGAACAGACACTTCCTCCCAGAGAATTAAGTTTCGTCATTTTTACAGGAGCACTATCGGAATTATTTCAGGGGCGGGATCCCCAAGTGGAACCCGCCAATAACTGGATGAGCACCGCCATAGGAAAACTTCAGGAACAAAAGGCTCCGCCCAATGATTTTCTCGTCCTTCTGATGGCCTACGAAGGCTCCAAACTATTTGTATCTCATCCTGAAGAGGGGCTGGCCATGTTGAATCAAGCTCAAAATTTAGCCAGTAATCCGGCTCAATCGGCTGGGGTATTATTCTTCCGGGGGATTTTCGAAATGAACCGGACCGAGGATTATCAGGCGGCCTTGGTTCTTTTGCTTCAGGCAAGAAAAGGACTGGAAAAGAATCAGGAGTTTTCCCTTTTCAGTTTTTTACGTTATTGGAATGAAACCATGATTGCCCACCTGTCTAATCAATTGGGCAGCTTTAAAGACAGCGACACCCTGAGCCGCCAGATTCTGCTACATTGCCGTAATCTGGGCTTTGAGCCCCTCTTGGAAAATTGTTACCTAAACCTTGCCTTCTCTAATCAAGGCTTGGAGAATGTAGAACAGACCCTCTATTATCTTAATAAAAATTTGCAATACTGGGAAAAACGGAAAAATCCTTATAAACAAGGTCTAGCCTTGGTGATGTCGGCAGTGTTGATGCTTCAAATGGATCAGAAAGAAAAGGGGCTGGACTTTATTAAGCAGCGCAAAGAGATGGATTATGCCGTGGAAAGCCATTGGGCCATGATTGAGCGTGCTTTGACAGACTCAGGATTAGAGGAAGAAGCAAAATCATGGGTTTGGACAAGCCCTAAGAAATAAGCGTTCCAACATAGTTTTTATTCTTAAGTATAAGATCAAGGTTATTCAGATCCCTACCCTCGGCCACAATCACCTGGAGTCCTGCCTCATGGGCCCGTTTGCTGGCCACAGGATCGAAGGGGGCATTCATCCCTGGAGTCCATGAATCTCCGGTCATCGCTCTATAGTCTTCCCAGGATATCTGATCCAGGGGTTTTGCCTGGGGATCTTTCTTTGGATCGGCGGTATAGACCTTTTGAATATTTGAAAGATTCAGCAGCCGCTTAGCACCAAAATTTTCTGCAAGGATAACCGCATCGTAATCCGTGGAAAACCCGGGCTTCCATCCGGCTCCAACTAAAATCCGGCCCTTCATAGATTTAACTTCCGAAGGATCTGTAACTACGTCATCCTTACATAAATCCCCAAAAAGTGCTTTTACCAACTGAGCGTTTAGTCTGGTGGCCATAATACCGATCCAGTCCAGCTCATCCCCCTGTATCTGTGGCATCAGCTCTCGACAGGTATTTTGGAAAACCCTAGCAGGGTACCCGCCGCCAATGACTATAATCAGTCTTCGGGTTTCATCTTCCATTAGCCAGGATTCTACAAAGCTCTTCATCTTTTTGAGAAAATCTATGTCCATCTTCTGCTGAGCAACTATGGAGCCGCCTAAATCAAATACTTCAACAGGATTCATATTTCACCACTCTTTTTGACATTTTTATATTGATCCAAATATAAGGGATTCACCTGTAGATGAGGATATCAGAGAGAAGAAAGATTGTACAGATTTAACGGTTCTGCTTAAGCAGGGCATCCACTTCCTTTTGTGAGAGAATTTCCTCATCACGGAATTCTCCACCTATTCGGCGAATCCTATAGGATACGAGCTTTTGAGCTTTTTCAATGGACATTTCTAAGAATCCTGTTTCCAGTTGATCCACAATATCGCTTTGAGTTTCTTTATCAACCAAAGAGAGTATTCTGCATTGAGCTGCATGGGTTTCTCCGGCTAGGAAGGGTGCAAGTAATTCAGGATTTATTTGATCGAGCAATATGGTCAGTTGCCGGTCACTAAAGGCCTTAAGCATTTCTCCTGCAGGACTTCCCTGGATGGAACCTTGGGGATTGCTTATAAAATCCTGAACCTTTTTTTCTTGTTTCTGAATTTTTTGCTTATCGTAATAATCTCTACCTCGGTCGCCGATTACACTGAACATCAGGTCTTCCATATCATTGATGGAATCTCTTCGGCATAGAGAAACCATGGCCTCGTGGATAATACGGAGTTCTATTAAATCCTGTGAAGCAAATTCCTGTGAAGTTTCTAGATTTCTAAAAACTCGGTCAATATTCACCGAATCCATTCCCCGGAGAATCAACATAAGACCTTTTTTCAGCCAAGGATTATCGGTATCTAAACTCTCCTTATCCAATACAGCCATACCCAAACGCATGGATCTACGGGCAATTGAGAGTATAAGGTCTATTAGAACAACTATTTTATTCTGATCCATCGATGGAAAGCTCCCCCTGTTTAAATAGTTTGACAGACATAAGCATAGAATTCAAGATATTTAATAATCGGAAGATTCTGATTTATTTAAAAGTTGTATTTTTATAACACTTTATTCTAATGAAAAGAGTTATTGTCTTTTAAATCCAGCGCGTATCACCTTTTAATTGATTGTATTAAAACGACGATTCCGTTGAGAAACCGCCTCATCCAGAGCATTAATAAGAGCTTCCAGACTGCATATAAAGTTCTTTTCCTTTATTAAACATCCAAGAGCAGCCATATTAGCTGATTTATCACTGCCGGCCTCTCTAGCGAAATCTGTAAAATCCTGATAAACAACCTTAATATCCTCTCGTTCTGCCTTGGCTTTAATGAGAGTAGTATTAACTAGGAGCAAACCGCCGGGTGCCATGGTTTTTTCAAATTTTTTCAGGGAAGGTTCATTTAAAACAATCAGCACTGATGGATGTTCAATGGTGGGAGAAGCAATTTCCTCATCGGAAATCACTACACTGCAGTTTGCCGTCCCCCCTCGCATTTCTGCTCCATAAGAAGGAATGTGGGAGACATGTTTCCCCTGTCGCATGGCCGCAACGGCCAGCATTTTTCCTGCAAGAAGGACACCCTGTCCACCAAAGCCAGCTACAATAATCTCCTCAGTCATCCTTAAGCCTCCTCACCCTTATCACGGAATTTTTTAAGTGGATAATAAGGCACCATATCCTCTTCAATCCACTTGGCGGATTTCACAGGATCTAAGCCCCAGTTGGTGGGACACATGGATAGAATCTCCACAAAGGAATAACCTCGACCTTCTACTTGATATTTTATGGCGCGTTTAATAGCATTTTTGGTGCGGTTAACATTTTTTACATCGTGAACACTGCAGCGTTCAATATAGTAGGGAGCCTCCAGGGTATCTATCAACTCGCAGGCCCGCATGGCAGAACCAACATCGGCAATATCCCTCCCCTGGGGGGAGGTTAGGGTTTTTTGCCCTTCCATGGTTGTAGGAGCCATTTGCCCTCCAGTCATTCCATAGATGGCATTATTGAGGAATATTACAGTGATATCTTCTCCTCTATTGGCTGCATGGATGGTTTCTCCGGCACCGATGGCCAGCAGGTCACCATCTCCCTGGTAGGAAAGAACAATCTTGTCCTTCTGCACCCGTTTGAGTCCGGTGGCCACTGCAGGAGCCCGGCCATGGGCGGCCTCTAAACCATCGACATTAAGATATTTATAGGCCAGTACGGAACAACCGACAGGAGCTACCAGCAGGGTTTTTTCTCGGATATTTAATTCATCCAATACCTGGGCAATTAGTTTATGAACAATACCGTGACCGCAACCGGCACAATAGTGGGTTCTGGTCTCCGATAGGGATTGGGGGAATGCATAGGTCATCTTACTCATAGCTTTTTACCCTCTCAATAATTTCATCGACCTTTGGAAGAGCGCCACCCAATCGGCCGTAAAAATCAACTTTATTTTTATCGTCACAGGCGAGCAGTACATCTTCATGCATTTGGCCTGCACTCATCTCCACAGTGAGAACCTTCTTTTTATCATTGGTAATTTTCCGCAGGATTTCACTAGGAAAAGGCCAAAGGGTTTTGGGCCTTAAAAGTCCTGCGTTGATGCCCTGTTCTCTTAGTTTAATCACTGCCTTATTGGCAATTCTAGCGGCTGTTCCATAGGCCACTAAAACGGTGTCTGCATCGTCACATTGATAACATTCTGTAATCACTTCATTTTCTCTTATCACCCTATAGGTTTCTTGAAGTTCCAGGTTAAGTTGTTCCAGGGCATTTTCCGGGGTTAAACGCATGGATGCAATAAACTGGGGATCCCGATCCTTTGCACCGGTTATTGCCCAGGGTTTCTCGAAGGTCTTGCCGGAAGGCTTGGGTAAAACCAGGGGCTCTGACATTTGCCCCAGGTAACCATCACCCAGGATGATTACAGGAATTCTGTATTTATCAGCTAAATCAAAGGCCAGGATGGTTAAATCAGCCAATTCCTGAACATTGCCCGGAGCCAATACAATGGTTTGATAATCGCCGTTGCCTCCGCCTCTGGTCGCCTGGAAATAATCGGCCTGAGAACCGGCTATTCCCCCCAGTCCTGGGCCTCCGCGCATGATGTTAGCAATAACACAGGGCAACTTGGCCCCTGCCATATAGGAGATTCCCTCCTGTTTCAAGGACATCCCCGGCGATGAAGTAGAGGTCATTACCCGGGCTCCACCTGCTGAAGCTCCCATGACCATGCTGATAGCAGCTAATTCACTCTCTGCCTGTAAAAAAGTTCCTCCCACCTGGGGAAGACGTTTTGCAAAATAGGCCGGGACCTCGTTTTGAGGTGTTATGGGATAACCGAAATAATGGCTGCAGCCTGCAATGATTGCAGCTTCAGCCATGGCGTCGTTACCCTTCATCAATATCTTTTCTTCCATAATGTTAAACTCCTTACACTCAGCTTAGAATCGACGAATTTGTATGGCATTCTCCGGGCACATGGTGGCACAGAAAGTACAGGCGGTACAGGTTTCTTCATCGTTGAGGGTTGGAAAGGTGACGCCATCGGAATTAAATTCCTTGGACATCTCTAAAATATTTTTGGGGCAATTGGCGATACATAAACCGCAGCCCTTACATCTTTCACTATTAATAAGGGGTTCTCCCTTGGCAGCCATGGGTACTCTCCTTTGAATAAGGTATAACTCCCATTTTATTCTCCACAAGGGGGTATTGCCAATGGGATTAGTTGTATAATAACCATAGGAAAAGGCCTTTTCTATATAAATTATTAACTAGTAAATTCCCACTAGCCACTTTTTTATAATTACAAAGGTCTTTTTTTTGTCAAAGTAGATATTTTGACCCCTTATTGTCATTATCCTATTATCTTATCAGCTTCATTGGCTTCACCACAAGGATTTTTAGTTATTTTCACTGGAGCAACTTTGGCCGGTACAGTAGAATAGGTAATATGATATTACATTTGCCCTTTCTAATAGTATCTATTGCAGTGGCTTTGGCCAGTTATTTAAAGGGAAAAAAACTCTTTTCTCCCTTTGTAATACTGTCATTATTATCCCCCGGCCTGCTTTATTTTGACAACGCCTTAGCCTATTTAGCTGGTGGAATGATATTTCTTATCTGCGCAGCGGATTTCCTTACCGAGGGAGCTTCTAAAATTGCACGAAACGCCGGGGTTCCACCTCTTGTTACGGGAATTTTAATCATTGGTTTGGGTACCAGCATGCCCGAGCTTTTTGTAAATATCCTTTCTGCTCTGGAGGGATCCACCGGCCTGGCCTTAGGAAATATAATGGGTTCCAATATTGCCAACATGGGCCTGGTAATCGGTGCAGGAGGATTAATCGCCGGAAATATCAGCATACAAAAAAGTCTGATCAGCCGGGAGATTCCCATCATGCTCGGTGCTACAATTCTGATGATATTGTTATCCTGGGAATTTCAGGGACATGGAACTATCAGCCAGGGATTGAGTTTTAACGATGGTCTAATCTTAATATTGGCACTTCTATTTTATCTTCTCTATACATTTCAGACTCTTAAAAAGGATCAGGAACCCCAGGAAATCCAGCAGATGTTCCAGGGACACTACGAAGACGGGAAAGCAAAAACCACCAAGACCCAGAGGTTTTCTCCGGTAATGCTGGTGATTTTGGGTATCGCCGGGCTCTACTTCGGCGGAAACTATATCATCAAAGGAGCCTTGGATTTAGCCCAGTCTCTAGGTGCCGGCGATATTGCCCTGGGTATCATTGTCGGGGTGGGAACCTCCTTGCCGGAACTGGCGGCGGCAATCAGCTCTGCCCGGAAGGGAGAAACGGACCTGATTGTTGGAAATGTGGTTGGATCTAATATCTTTAATATTTTACTGGTCCTGGGTGTCACTGCAATCATCACCCCGGTGGCCACAGACAAGAGCCTCTTGATTCACTTTGCCATCTTGCTGTCCATGACACTTGTATTCATGATTTTTCTGGGGAGCCAAAGGAAACTCAACCGCATAGAATCGGCTCTTTTGACCTTGGGGGGGCTGGGGTATCTGGTATATGGGTTAATCTAGGGCTGCCGATAGGAACGTGTTGCCACGGGTTTTGGGAATGGACTGATAGCTAAGGTTCATGA
>JAQICO010000347.1 GCA_027858495.1 Spirochaetaceae bacterium | reverse complement strand
ATTTTGTATAGCCGTAAAGGGAAAAGTACAGAAACGTCCAGATAGTATGATAAATCATGATATGTCCACCGGTGAAATTGAAGTCATCGCCCAGGAATTGGAGATACTAAGCAGCAGTGAAGTACTTCCCTTCATGATAGATGAAGAAAGTGATGCCAGTGAGAAGCTGAGATTGGAATACAGATATCTAGACCTACGAAGCACGGCCATGCAGAAACGTATAAAACTCCGTAATAGAGTGACCTTTGCCGTTAGAGAATACCTAAACCAACAGGGCTTTTTTGAAATAGAAACACCTACTCTTATAAAATCCACCCCAGAAGGCGCCCGGGACTTTTTAGTCCCCTCCCGTTTGCATGAAGGCAAATTCTTTGCCCTTCCTCAATCCCCTCAAATCTACAATCAGATACTCATGGTTTCAGGGTTTTAAAAGTATTATCTAGTAGCAAGATGTTATCGAGACGAGGATGCCCGTGGAGACCGACAGTTAGAATTCACCCAGGTAGACCTCGAAATGAGTTTTGTATCCAGAGACGTCGTGCTTTCTGTTACAGAAGGAATGATGTCCCATGTCTTTAAAGAAGCCAAGGGTTTGGATCTTACCATCCCCTTTCCCAGGATTTCCTACGATGACGCCATGAATACCTACGGTTCAGATAAACCGGATCTTCGCTTCGATATGAAATTCCAGGACTTCTCCCCCTTTGTCGAGGCCGGTGAATTCTCTGTATTTAAATCAGTATTAGAAAATAACGGTGCGGTAAAAGCCCTGGTGGTCCCCGGTGTAGCCGCAGATTATTCCCGTAAAAAGATCACCGACCTAGAAGAAACCGCAAAGATTTATGGGGCCAAGGGTCTTGCATGGATGAAGGTTACCTCAGAAGGATTAGACGGAGGAATCTCCAAATTCTATTCTGCATCAGCCGAAGTAATAAAGGAAGGCCTTGGAGCCAAAGAGGGTGATCTAATACTGTTGATGGGTGCGGAATGGAAAACGGCCTGTACCTCTCTTGGTGCGGTAAGAGCTCGTCTAGGAAAAGACCTGAATCTGATAGAGCCCAATACATTCGCCTTTGCATGGATCGTGGATTTCCCACTATTTGAATGGAACGAAGAGGAAGAAAAATGGGATCCTGCCCACCACATGTTCTCCATGCCTCAGCATGAATTCATTGATACCATGGAAGAGAATCCAGGAATCGTAAAGGGAGACCTCTACGATTTAGTACTCAATGGTTATGAGTTGGCTTCGGGTTCCATAAGGGTACATGATCCAGAGCTTCAGCAAAGAATATTCAGTATTGTCGGATTCCCCAAAGAAGAAGCGGAAGAACGCTTTGGATTTATGCTTAAATCCTTCAGATACGGAGCACCTCCCCATGGAGGAATCGCCCCGGGACTGGATCGTCTCGTGATGCTTATGGCCCAACAGGAATCGATAAAAGAAGTAATAGCCTTTCCCAAAAATTCTCAGGGTGTATCGCCCATGGACGATTGTCCGGCCCGGGTGGATGAAACACAATTACGAGATTTGCATTTAAAAGTAATAGAAACTGAAAAATAATATATTCGACACTGTCAGCCAGTTTTGGGTGACAGTGTCTTTTTTCTACTAAATCTGGCTTGGATGTTTTTCAAAGAAATCCACCCGTGGCTCCAGTAGTTTCAAAGAATGATTCTGTGGATTGGCCACAAAGTGATACATATCTTCAAAGCAATATTCCCAATCAAAAAAATTATCCTTTACCTGTAGGAAGTCTTTAACCATCTCTGTGCCTATGGGAGCAACAGGATGCAAAAGCAAAATGGCTGTACGCACCATTTGAAAGACATTTACCAACACAGCATGCACTTCTTGGGTCTCCATTTCATTTGTCATGCTTTTGGCCCAATATTTACTAACACCACGGATATATTTATCAATTACAGACATGGCTTTATGAAATTCATTTCGATACATTGCACTTTCCCAATCGACAATGGCCTGGTCTGCCTGCTCCTTTACCTCAGAATCAATTTCTCCAAAGGGTAATTTTCCTTCCAGATAATTCTGAGCAGAGTAGAAACATGACCGGCAGATACGGTTCATCACATTGCTTAACAGATTGCCTTCCTTCAATACAGGGTCAGCATCCTTGGGCTGAGCATCGGGATTAAAGGGCTTGGGTCTAAAACTGATGGAACGCATGCCCAATCCAAGAGAAAAGAAGTGAGCTCTCAGTTGGTCAGGTGTGTAATAATTCAATAGATCCATAGCCATAATGGGTTTAACCTTACCGGAGGAAGAGGCTTTTTTATCTCCCTGAAGCAGATGACAATTGGCTATGAGCTGAGGCATTTGAAGCTGGCCTTCCTTAGGTTCTGCCGAGGGGTTTTCCGATTCCAATCCCATAAAAATAGACATTTCAGCCAGGCTGTAAAAATAAATATTATCCTCACCGATAAACTGATAAACCCTTGCATCTTTACTGGCCCACCAATCCTTCCAGCTGTCCTTATCTTTTCCAATGGATTCCAGATAGGTTGATGTGAAAGAAATGGGAGTCCAAAGGGATTCTGGCCACACCCAGAAGGTCAGATCTTTTAGATCTTCTATGTCAGGCGCTGGTAAGCTCCACTCTACATTTCCTGTAAGGCGGAAGGGTGTTAGAGTTTTTCCTGCCCTGAAACGGATCTCCCCTTTGTTTAAAATATCAGCGGCTTCTTCTCTTTCTTCCAGACTGTTAAACACTAGGGGTATGGTTTTTTTATCTTCCCGAATTTCATGAGCAGGCAACTTGGATAATATGGACTGCAATTCTTCCTGATAATCCTGTTTTACATAGAGTACCGGCGGTTCCAAAAATTCCTTTATTGAGGAGATAACAAAACGTCGAAAACCGGGAATCGCCGGAAGGGTGTCAGCC
>JAQICO010000274.1 GCA_027858495.1 Spirochaetaceae bacterium | reverse complement strand
ATTAAATACATAAATAATTCAATATTTTATAATGTATCGTGGTTTCTAATTTTTTGACATTTCAGAATTTCATAGGAGGAATATTATGGATTTAGAAAGTGTATTACGAAGCGAATTGTGTTTGACTATAAAAAGTAAAACCAAAACAGAAGTTCTTTTAGAACTTATTGACGAGGCCTCGAAGGTAATCAAAATTACCAATACAGACCAAGTTAAAAGTGAAATATTTTATAGAGAACAAATCATGAGCACTGGCATCGGTCAGGGGATAGCAGTACCCCATGTCCGTTTTGAAGGTATAAAAGATCCCATTGTAATCATCGGAAAATCGGAACAGGGAATAAAAGACTACGAATCTCTGGACCAACAACCTGTGCATATCGTTGTATTAATTATAGTAGGAGCAGATCAACATAAAGAATATTTGAGAATATTGTCATTAATCATTCATAGCCTTAAGGATAATACCATTCGAGAAAATATTTTATCTGCACAAAGCGGAGAAGAAATTATCAATATATTCCTAGGAGAAAAATAATGCAGGATTTTCTTAACCAGATATTTCAATTCATACAACACTCTTCGATCAATTCTCTTCTACTGGTTGGTATTGTACTCTTCGGAGGAACCTGGATGGGACGCATATTCCAGAAGTTACGCATCCCCCAGGTGGTGGGTTATATTTGTCTAGGTTTGATATTAGGGCAGATTGGATTTAATATTATCAATCCTCAGGCATTGGAAAAGCTACGTCCCTTTAATACCTTTGCCTTGGGCCTTATTGGTTTTATGATTGGCGGTGAGCTTAAAATCCAGACAATCAAAAAATTTGGAAAACAATTCATCACCATTTTACTGATGGAATCTCTTGGAGCCTTTTTTGTTGTCTCCATATTAGTAACAACTATTACTTATTTTTTCTTTCATGATTGGCAAATGGCCATTTCTTTGGGCTTACTCCTTGGTGCCATATCCTCAGCTACCGCACCTGCAGCAACAACCGATGTATTGTGGGAGAATAAGACAAAGGGACCGCTGACTACCATATTACTGGGCATCGTCGCCATGGACGATGCGGTTGCTCTACTCCTTTTTGCAATTGCATCCACCATCGTCAGTATTATATCCGGCCAAGGAGATGTCAGTTTATCCTCCAATATTTTTCAACTTCTATGGGAAACCGGTGCTGCTGTTGTACTTGGTATGGCTCTCGCGGTATTGCTTAAAAGAGTGATTAAAAACTTTGTGGATGAAGATAAAATACTAGCCTTTACCATTGGTTCTATTCTATTAGTTATCGGTTTAAGCAAGCTTCTGGAAGTAAATACTATACTTGCAACCATGTCCATGGGCTTTTTTATCACCAATTTTTTACCCCAGAGAAGTAAAGAGACCTTTGAATTGGTGGAAAGATTCACCCCTCCTGTTTATATTTTATTTTTTGTGATGGTGGGTGCCACATTACAGATTCAAGGATTAACCTTTGTATCGATAGTTCTTGCTGGAATCTACATCGTAGGACGTATTGCAGGAAAATCTTTGGGGTCTGTTTTGGGCGCACGCTTATCAAAGGCCCCCGAAAGCGTCAGAAAATATCTTCCCTTCTGTCTGTTAAGCCAGGCCGGAGTTGCCATCGGACTATCCATAATTGCCGGTATTGATTTTCCTGGTCCCATCGGTTCAATCATTGTTCTGATTGTGACGGCCACAACCTTTGTGGTTCAGCTATTGGGACCGACATCTGTAAAATACGCAGTTACCAAGGCCGGGGAAGTTGGCCTTAACATAACTGAATTAGATTTGATTAGGCAAAGTAAAGGAAAGGATCTTACGGATAAAAATATCCCACTGCTCAAGGAAAATGATAATTTAAATCAAATTCTCAGCATATTTGCAAATCATGATAACCTATATTTTCCTGTAATTAACTCTCAGATGGCCCTTGTGGGGATATTATCCATCGATAAATTGAAGGATACCTTTATGGCTTCCGATGTGGCGGAATTTCTTTTGGCCCATGATATTATGGAAAAAGTAATCTATTCCGCATCTCCGGAAACACCTGCCACTGAAATTTATGAAATTTTTCAAAAGAGTAATGTTGCGTCAATTCCAATTGTAGAGGAAAATGGAATGGTTCTGGGTATTATTGAACATCGCAGGATGAAACAGTTGATATCCCAAAAACTTTCTAATTTGAGAGAAAAAGCAAAGGAAATGGAGGAATTATAATTATGAATTTAGGATCTTTCATCGACAAAAAAGCCATTATTACCGGTGGTGATTTTTCAAGTGTCACTGAAGCGGTCGATGCAATTATTGATTTATTCGACAACAGAGGATTACTTCCCGTATCTGCTGAAGAAGTTCGTATAAAAATCAAAGAACGTGAATTATTAGGTGGAACCGTACTTCCATCGGGTGTTGCTATACCCCATGCCCGTTTGGAAGGTTTTGATGATTTACTCATAGGTGTATGGGTGCCCAAAAAAACTCTTTCTACGTCGCAGGGGGATGTGGATTTCCTATTTTTCTTTTTAACATCCAAGATAGGGTCTCCCTTTTACCTGTCTGCCCTTGGCGCTATAGCC
>JAQICO010000266.1 GCA_027858495.1 Spirochaetaceae bacterium | reverse complement strand
GGCTATATAAGCGCAAAGCCGTTATGACCTGATCGTTTCTGCTTCGGCCGGTGTGAATTTTTTTGCCGGGGTCACCCAACTTTTGAGTTAACCAATTTTCAATGGCAGTATGTCCGTCTTCATCCTGACGGGTGATGGGAAATTCGCCCTTGTGATGAATAGCAAGGATTTCTTTCAACCCCTGAATGAGAGCATCGGTTTCTTTGCCATCGAGAATCCCTATGGCACCTAACATTTTGGCATGGGCCATACTACCAATACAGTCAAAGGGTATCAGTTCCTGATCTAATAGATAATCCACACCAACGGTGAACTCCTCTACCAGTTCATCAAGATCATAATTTTTTGCCCAAATCTTTGCCATGTTAACTCCTTTTGTATAGGGTGATGTGCAGGCCAGATTATCCTATCTTTAGGGTTTTTACAAGCACTGACAGGATTATCCTCCAGGGAAAAAAGAACCTTATTAATCAAAAAAACCGCCGGAATAACCCGGCGGTAGATGTTTTTAGATAGGATTAATCCTCGGGAGAGAAATCGTCCTTAGAAGCGCCACAAAGGGGACATACCCAGTCTTCTGGAATATCTTCAAAGGAAGTTCCAGCGGCAACGCCGTTATCTGGATCACCGGCTTCTGGGTCATAAACATAACCACAAAGGTCACAGGTATAACGTTTCATTTTATTCTCCTTTCCAGAGTCCATGCAGATTGCAGAATTCTCTGGCTGTTACTTTTTTTGCTTCTCCACTATAACTGAATGTAGCCTGAGGTTTATCCGCAGGTGTCAATTCCTGTCGTAAAATCTGTCCGTCCACATGCAGCTCAATCCATTGAATCCAATGTTCTTCGGTCATAGGATGTAAGGTGCTCCCAACGGTTACAATATAACCACCTTTGGTCTTTTCGATAATTGGAACATGTTTTTCTGTGGCCGAGTCTGCAGTTTTTTCTTCTAACTGAACCATTTTTTGACCACAACATACTAATTCACCACCGCCAACATTAATAACCTCAACTATATTTCCACATACTTCACATTTGTAAATGTCTGAAACCTTCATAGATAACTCCTTTTCAATTTAATGAACTTCTTATTCCTTCATAGAACCTATTTTATAGAATCTAAACCTACCAATTTTCTCCTAAGAGCTCAAAATATGCCTGAGGATGTGCACATGCAGGACACTCATTGGGAGCTTCATTCCCTTGATGAACATAACCACAGTTGATACAGCGCCATAGAGTGGAATCTTCTTTCTTAAAAACCTTCTTGTCTTCAAGATTTTTTAAAAGTTCATTGTATCTTTTTTCGTGCTGTTTTTCCGCCACGGACACTGCTCTAAATAGGGCAGCAACCTTTGGAAAACCTTCTTCCTTGGCTTTTTCCGCAAAACCTGCGTACAGGGCTGTCCATTCTTCATTTTCACCTGCTGCTGCTGCTTTTAGGTTTTCTTCAGTAGAACCTATAACTCCAGCAGGAAAAGATGCGGTGATTTCTGCCATACCACCTTCAAGAAAAGAGAAAAATCGTTTTGCATGTTCCTTTTCCTGATCCGCCGTTTCGGAGAATATCATGCTGATCTGTACCAATCCTTCTTTTTTTGCCTTGGATGCAAAATACGTATAGCGGTTCCTTGCCTGGGATTCCCCTGCAAAAGCTTTCATTAAGTTTATTTCTGTTTCTGAACCCTTTATGGACTTCATATGTATACCCTCCTCAATGGATAAATTGGAATTATTACAATAATATTACCTAATTTATGATGAAATGGCAAACATTTTATTTTCCCCTTGAAAAAATCAAACATAATAGTTATGCATACTTTTGGAAACCCGATTTCTAGAAGCAAGAATTTCATGCTGAAAACGATCGAACATCTCTCCCAGCTTTGCCTTAAGAGTAGGGTATCCGAATTCTCTTGAAGCGATATTAAAATTTCCCTCGGTCATTTTATCTCTATATGTTCGATCGGTCAAAGCGCGATACATTTTTTTAACTATGTCGTTATCAATGATCAATCGGCCGTAATGATCATAACGATCTCTCACTTCGATATGGTTAAATCCACAAACTTTAATATCCGTCTTATAGACCAAATAGGTCGTGATAATAACAGGGACACGAGCTGCAATAGCCTCTAATAGTGCATTGCCAAAACCCTCCCAAATAGGTAAATAGGTGACCAAATCGGCATGAATTAATACATCTCGGTTGGTATAAAGTTTGTTCCCCTGTTTATCTTTACCCCTGACAGATGCAACCCGTTGAGATATAAGCTCAAGATTAACCTTCATACGTACTGCCATGCCTTGGATATCATTGATATAACTATCATCCAATTCATCACCCTGATAAAGAGAGATAATAAAGCGGATTCTTGGGGCCAATTCAGGATATTTTTCCTGGAACAAAGCAACCAAAGCTACCGAATCTTCTATTCTTTTCCGTGGAACGATTCGCGTAGGCTGAACAATGAGAATATCCTCATCGCTATATCCCAAATCCTTTCTGAAATCTCTATTATAATCATCTAACTTGGGAGGGTTGTCAAAATCTTCACAATTGTGAATAACCATGGGCTGAACCCTCTTAATAGACTTTAAAATATGTTCAGCATAGGAGGATATGACCACATGCTCTGTTCCCAAATCACTGGGTGGCATGATGATATTAAGTAAATCTCTTATATTATTGTTGCTGAAACGGCTGCGTTCCCACCAAAAGTCATGATGATGGAATATGGTGGCCACCCTTTTTTCCGTTGCGAGATAATAAACAGCAAAACCGCCCAATAGAGTCATGGGCATCGCATTGGTATTTTGGGCAACCAATACGTCGATACGGTGATTCTGAATCAATTCAAACATCTGATTGGCCAGTTCCTTGCCTTTCCCCTGGAGAGACGCTTTTACGTGTTCCAGTCTATCATCACTTAAAAAGGGCGGATTCTTACTCAAATGGGGGAATACTTGAGTCTCGTAAGAACGCTGCTCCTCAGAAGCAAAGTCTATTTGCTTAATAAGAATTTGATTATCACTGGGAACTCCAGAAACCGGTTGGGCATAACGGCCTGCCATGGTAAAAATCTCATGGCCCATATTTTTAAGAACATGAACCCATTTATCCACTTCTAAGGAAACACCGTCCACATCTCCCAGCTTTCCACTGATAAAGCAGATCCGGATTTTCTCTTCTTCACAACTCATTATTATCTACCCTTTCCCAAATTTATATCTAAGGCCAGCACAAAGGTTTTGAAGTTATCTTCCCAGGTAATACGGGTACATGCTGCATCGGCCGGTTTAAATTGAAGTCCCGTCTGTAGCCTCCAGTAATTTTCTGTTCGACCGTAACGTAATTCCTTACGGAAATCGTAACTGCTCTCTACAATTAATCCCAGAGATTCACCAAGCCAAGGAAAGGTGGGATACCAACAAACCCCCAAAGCAACTTTATCCAAACCAGCATAAACAGAAAAATCACTGTAGTACAGTTGAGGGACCGAGACATTGGCCACACCATAGAGAGTTCCACTGATTTCTGAATCGTTCTGTAACGGAAACGGAGTTAGTATATACCCACGGGCTCCCAATGCCGCAGAAAACTTGATAATATCTCCGGCATGGTTCAGCAGGGCCAATTTAGCATCTAAATCAGAATAGATAAGAGCATCATCAAGTTCCGAAGTCCAAGTATTATCAACCAAATGGGTAGTACTGGCTTGAAAAATCTCTGCAATAGAAAAGGAATAACCCAGGCGTCTCAGGGAAAAATCATCGCTGAGAGAGAGCGACGCAGATAGATGCTGCCTGGTGGGGTAAACTTCGGCATTTTCAAAGCTTATCAGTCCGGGATAGGGCTCTCTTTCTATGAAATCACCATAACGGGCTATGCGCAGCTGCCTTTTTTCTTCACGGATCTGCATTTCCCGCATTTCCTGCTGATGGCGAAGATTTTCCTGCTCCTGGGCAATACTGTCTTGCTCCAATTCCTGACGTTGTCTATCCAGATCTGCATCTTTTAAGGCAATCTCCTCTTGAATATTATTTTCAAGTATAGTCAAATAATCAGCTCTATTTACTTTAATCATTGAATAATAGGTTTGAGATTCCTCATTGAAATAACGCTCGGTAATGGAAATACCCTTTAGACTCATTTCTGTCTTTATTTCAAGACTCATAGAAAGAGTGGTCTCACCTTCTCCCTGTTCTTCCTGATAAACCTCTTCCATGGTGCTGTCTACCCGGGTTTCAACATTACGTGCAAAATCCACCTTGGCATTTTGATCGGCCTCATCTTGATTATTAATGGACGACCCAACGCCCAGATAATTATCCGTTCCAGAGATTTCTGCCATTTTCCCTAGGGTAAACAAGTCAACCCAACTGGGATTTTGAGCACCCAGAGACATGGAAAGAACCAACAATAATAATAGGACCTGTTTTTTCTTATTCATCTGTAACCCTCTTATTCCTTAGTGTAATATAATGGATCCCGGTGAAATATCTATGGTATAGATCTCTATTATTCTACTTTGATCTATACAAGTACATGGAAGAATTCTAAGGAAAATATGAGCAGAAAACAACCTGTATTATTATATTTTAAAAAAAACCTTTACTAAATATTATATTTTATATATATTGTTTTTACGTATTAGCTGATTTGCTTTGCTGCAAATATTATCTTATATTGAATTATAAGGCCTGGCAGCCTTATAGAAAGGAGTATTAAATGGCACATAACCTGACTAAAGCAGAATTTGT
>JAQICO010000342.1 GCA_027858495.1 Spirochaetaceae bacterium | reverse complement strand
ATTTAGTTCTGAGACAAGGCGATTTTTGAACCGGCAACGCAGTGTAGATGTACTACATGAGTAGCCCGTGCAGAAAATCAACGCAGTATCAGGGTTAAAGGGGGCTTTTGCGACAACCCCTGTTTAACGCCTCACATATTTCGTATGCAAAAGGTGATGGGATTTTTCACCCAAGGGCTCCTTTAAAAACTCTGCATACAATTTTTGAATCCCAGGATTTTCATGGGACTTCCTCAATGTCTTTCCTTCATCCTCTTGATAAATGGCTTGTATTCTTTTTACCCTAATATCGTTGGTAGTAAATCTAGGTTGGCCTCCCCCGCCTATACAGCCCCCGGGACAGGTCATTATTTCGATAAAATGATGATCCGATTTTCCCTCTTTTACCAGATCCATCAGGGTCGCCGCATTTTTTAAACCATGGGCTACGGCCACTTTTACCTCAACACCCTTTAAGAAACTCCAATCAGGAACCGTCTCTTCTATCAGGACGGAGGCCTCTTTGATTCCCTTTAATCCGGCCAATTCTTTAACATGAAGATTTTCCATTGGAAAATCTTTACCGGTGACTATCTCATAGACCGTACGCAGGGCTGCTTCCATCACCCCCCCACTATTGGCAAAGATATCCGCCGCACCTGAAGAGATTCCCAGTGGTGCATCCATTTCACTATCCGATAATTCCAAAAAGTTGATTCCTGCGGATTTTATCAATCGACCTAATTCTCGGGTGGTTAAGACATAATCCACATCCTGTACTCCACTATCAAACATTTCAGGTCTTTGTGCTTCAAACTTTTTTGCGGTGCAAGGCATTACTGAAACCACCACCATATCTTCGGGCTTTATTCCCATCTTTTGTGCGTAGTAGGTTTTTGCCAAAGCACCAAACATCTGTTGGGGAGATTTACAGCTGGAAAGATTGTCCAGTTGATCGGGATAAAAATGCTCCATAAATTTAATCCAGCCTGGAGAACAGGACGAGAGCTGAGGCAGCGCCACCTCTTTTTTCAAGACCAGGGCATTTTTCAGTCGCATCAATAACTCCGTGCCCTCTTCGATGATGGTTAAATCGGCGGTGAAGTTGGTGTCAAAAACGGCATCAAAGCCCATATTTTTCAGGGCTGTGGTCATCTTACCTGTTACCAGGGTACCGGGTTCCAAGGCGAATTCCTCACCGAGAGCCGCTCTTATGGCAGGTGCGGTTTGTACCACCACATGTTTGCTCTTATCTTGAAGCGCTGCCAGTACAAAGGAAATATGATCTTTCTCAGTGATAGCTCCCACGGGGCATACTGCGACGCATTGACCACATTGTACACAATTTACACTGTCCAACTCCCTGGTGAATGCTGGCCCGATGATGGTACTAAATCCACGGTTCTGAGGAAATAAAGCAGCCACACCTTGAACCTCTCGGCATACAGTAATACAGCGTCGGCATTTAATACATTTACCGGAATCCCTGACCAATGCCGGTGTGGAATCATCGATTTTCCTCAGGGTTTCTTCCCCTTGATATTTTTGTTCCTTAATAGCTAAATCAAAGGCAAGACTTTGTAATTCGCAATTATTATTCCGATCGCAATACTGACACTCTCCGCAATGCTCACTTAACAATAGTTCAACCACGGTTTTACGTGCCTCTATAACACGATGGGACATGGTGTTGATTTCCATTCCTTCCTGTACAGCTGTGGCGCAGGAAGCCATTAGGGTTCTTGCTCCTGTTACTTCAACCAAACACACCCGGCAGGCTCCCATAGCCGCATAACCTTCAAGGAAACAAAGGGTGGGAATGGTTATGTTTAATTCTTTAGCCGCAGCTAATATGGTGGTTCCTTCCGGTACAGAAAGGGGTCTATTATTTATCTTAATGTTTACCATGGTTTTCCTCCTGTACAGGTACCGTTTTTCCATAATCGCAGCGTAGACAGCGGGCACTCTGTCTTATGGCTGAATGTTCTGACCAGCAAAGTTCCACTTCATCAAAATTGGAACGCCTCTTACTGGCATCAATCAAGGGTATTTTCTCTCGATGATAGGGCAAAGGATCTTCATTATTGTCATATGCTGTATCATTTTCCCAGTCTTTTCTCCAAAAAGCATGATTTTCAGAACTTAGGAATTCATCCATGGCCACAGCAGCCTTTTCTCCTGCGCCAATGGCACTGACCACAGAATAGGGACCGGTTACCACGTCTCCGCCGGCAAAAACCCAGTCCAGAGAACTTTGCGTGGTGGTGGAATCAGTTTTAACAAAACCACCCTCGGCTATATCAATATTACTATCGATGTCTTCCTTTAATAATCGTTGACCAATAGCGATGATCACCTGATCGGCCTCGATGATTTCAGTGTTATTTTTATCTTCCTCGGGTCTTCTTCTTCCACTGCGGTCGAATTCACCAAGATTCATATGAAGACATTTCACAGCCTTAACTTCTTTATTCTCTATTACAATCTCAACGGGTTGCACCAGACATTTCAAGGTTACTCCCTCATGTAATGCCTCTTCGATTTCTTCCGCATAGGCAGGCATTTGTTCCTGAGTTCGACGATAAATTATGGTGACCTTTTCCGCATTCAGCCTTATGGCAGTACGGGCAGCATCTATGGCAGCATTGCCACCACCGATAACCACCACATTTTTTCCAACCGGAACAGAACCTCTGATATTGTACTGTTTCAAAAAGGGAATGGCCTGTATAACCGAAGGATTTTCCTCTCCGGGGATTCCTAAGTCCAGGGTTCCTTGAGCCCCTATGGCAAGATAACAGGCTTCATATCCAGTTTCTTTTAGTGATTCCAGGGTGAAATCTCTACCCAGAGCCTTATTGGTTTCAATATCCACCCCCATTCGTTCTATCATTCTTATTTCTCTTGCCAGGGTTTCCCGGGGCAGACGATAGGCCGGTATGGTTTGGGCTAACATACCTCCCGGTCTCTCTACGGCTTCAAAAATCACCGGTTTATATCCCAGCCTGGCTAAAAAATAGGCACAGGATAATCCCGAAGGCCCGGCCCCGATAATGGCGATTTTTCTTTTGGCATTTACTTCATTTTCTCGTATTTCGGGCACCTGGATGGTTACTTCATGTTCCACAAGAAAACGTTTAATTCCCCTTACAGATACGGGCTCATCTATGGTTGAACGGCGGCAACGGTCTTCACAGGTGTGAAAACAGACTCTTGAACATACCGCTGCAAAGGGATTTCTTTCTCTATGGAGTAGCAAAGCTTCTTCATATCTTTTTTCCTTAACCAACGACACAAATCCAGGTATATCCACATTGGCTGGGCATGCGCTTTGACAGGGCGCTCGTACCACGGCAGGACAGACCCCCGCTTCGCAGTGCTTTTCCTTTATATGGGCTTCGTATTCATGACGGAAATGACGAATAGTGGATAAAACCGGATTGGCGGCGGTTTGGCCTAGACCACAAAGCGCCGTATCCTTAATTTGATTTCCCAGAGAAATCAGTTTCTCAATGTCCCCTTCTTTACCTTCCCCACCGCAGATCCTCTCTAAAATCTCAAGTAGTCTTTTTGTACCCACACGGCAGGGCACACATTTACCGCAGGACTCTTCAGCCACAAATTCAACAAAAAACCTTGCTACATCCACCATACAGGTTTCTTCATCCATCACCACCAAACCGCCCGACCCCATGATGGCACCAAGCTCTGCCAACGAGGAATAATCCAGCGGGACATTTAAATATTCCTTGGGAATACATCCCCCCGATGGGCCACCGATTTGGGCGGCTTTATAAGTTTTACCACCCTTAATGCCTCCTCCGATATCATAGATAATTTCACCCAGGGAGGTGCCGATGGGAACCTCCACCAATCCAGTGTTAACCACCGCTCCGGCCAAGGCAAATATTTTTGTTCCGTGACTTTCCTCTGTGCCCACTTGGGCGTATTTCTTGGCTCCCTCAAGAATGATAAGAGAAATATTGGAAAAGGTTTCCACATTGTTTAAAAGAGTTGGCTGGCCCCATAAACC
>JAQICO010000374.1 GCA_027858495.1 Spirochaetaceae bacterium | reverse complement strand
TCATGAATCCCTGGGATCTGCCGCCATCACTTATACCAGCCTGACCATCGGAGACGGATTGGTTTCCCAGCTCCCAGCTCTGATTATATCCATGGCCACTGGTATGGTGGTAACCCGCTCGGTGGCAGAGGATAGTTTTGGTTCCGATGTTAAAAAACAATTTACCCGGGACGGCAGAGTCTATTGGATAGCCGCAGCATTTTTGTTTATCATGGGAGTCCTTCCGGGCTTTCCCCTTTATCTATTATGGCCTCTGGGCGGATTATTGGCTATATTAGCCTGGCGTTCAGGCAGAGCCAAGGACAGTGAAGCTCAAAGGGCTAATGAAAAGGCTGCCAAGGAAGAACATCAGCAGAAACCTGCCGAACTTGGACCTATTCAACCATTGGATTCTCTTTCTCTGGAACTTGGCTACGGTCTAATTCCCCTGGTCAATGAAGATCAGGGTGCTGAATTGTTGGAGCGGGTTCGCAAAATCCGGAAGGAGGCGGCCATAGATCTTGGGTTGATGGTGCCGCCTATCCGAATCGTTGACAATATGAGGCTTGAACACTCAGATTACAGCTTTAAGATTAAGGGTGTAGAAAGTGGTCATGGAACCCTGCGGTTAGGTAGCTATCTGGCTATCAATCCGGGGGGAGTAGATCAAGAAATCAAGGGAGAACAAACCGCCGATCCTACATATGGACTTCCCGCTATATGGATTTCCGAGGATCAGAGGAATCAAGCAGAGCGACTTGGCTACACCATTGTTGACCCTCCCTCCATCATTGCCACCCATCTCACAGAGATTATTAAACGTAATTCTCAGGAGATTATCGGGCGACAGGAAATCAAAACCATGCTGGATGCTCTTGCAGAAAATTATCCCGCAGTGGTGGAAGAGGTGAACAAGCTCTTCAGCCATGGAGAAGTTCAAAAAATACTGCAGAACCTCTTGAAAGAGCAGGTCTCTGTGCGTAATCTAGTAACCATACTGGAAACTATCTGTGACTGGGGCGGTCATACCAAAGATCCAGGTTGGCTTACTGAAAAGGTTCGCCAGGCATTGGGTAGACAGATTTGCCAAAGCTACATAGACAGTCGGGGAAAGCTGCCGGCCATAACCCTGGATCCCTCGGTGGAAAAAACCTTTATTGACAGCCGGATGGAAACCACCGAAGGTTATGTTTCCGGCTTGGAACCCGGATATATCAGGCTGTTTATCAATCAGCTGGCCAATAGTATTAAGGAACAACAGGACCTTGGATTTTATCCGATAATTCTGACCAGCGAAATGGCTCGACCCCTGGTGCGATCAGCAATTAAAAAAGATTTTCCCTCCATCCCGGTTATTTCAGTACTGGAAGTCCGAGAAGAAATAGATTTAGAAGTTCTGGGATCTTTATCCCTAGAAAGAGGTGAACCATGAGTTCAAAGTATTTTACCGTAAGAGGCAAAGATTTTGCTGAAGTACGGCGAAAAATTTTTAATGAATACGGCGATAAGGCCCGGATTCTCACACATAAAGACATACCGGTAGGGGGATTTCTGGGCCTCTTTTCCCGTACTCAAGTTGAGTGTACCGGTTATCTCGCTAAGGATGGAAAAGAGTTCTCCAGCACGCCGGTTCGACCTAGCAATGACGAAAAGGCTAAAAAGGACATTATTAATCTGGTGGGCCGAAATGATACCCTTACAAATATCATGGCAGATATTAAGGATATCAAGGAACATATGGTTGCACCCAGGGAGTTATCTCCCCATGACTCCATTACCAAGATTGAAGCGATTCTGCAGGAAAATGATTTTTCCCATGGTTTTATCAGAGATATCAGTGACAGGCTAAAGAGGGATTTCGCCTTGGATGATCTGGAAAATTTTTCACTGGTGCAGCAGACCATTGCAAAATGGATCTATGAATCCATTCCTCAGTACAATCACGGTTTGCCCAAATCTCCCGAGGTTCAAGTGCTTATTGGACCTACCGGAGTAGGAAAAACTACCACCATCGCCAAGCTGGCTGCTCTAAGAGCCATGGGCCAGAATAATAGAATGGAGCAAAGGGTGTGTATCATTACAATAGACTCCTACCGTATTGGTGCTCAGGCCCAGATTGAAACCTATGGCGATATTATGGGTATTCCCGTATATATGGCCAGTAATTTTGAAGATCTTCAAAACTATATAAAATTGCATCAGAATTACGATCTCATACTGGTGGACACCATTGGTAAAAGTCCCAAAGATTTTAAACATCTGGGAGAAATGCGTGAAACTCTGGAAGCTTGTGGCAGCAAAGCACAGTTCCATTTAGCTCTAAGCTCCACCACAAAATCCGGGGACCTTCGTGAAATCCTACGACAGTTCGAATTCTTTAATTACCAATCGGTGGTGCTTACTAAATTAGATGAGACCAGCATGGTGGGTAATTTAATAAGCATCATTTCTGAAAAAAAAGTTCCTCTATCTTATATCACCAACGGTCAGAGTGTTCCCAGTGATATTGTGGATAGGCAGCTTGGCCGTGTATTGATGGAAAAATTTCATGGACTGGAATTTTCTTTAAAAAAAAATGAAAGAGCCCTCGGTGAAAAAAGTATTGGAAGGTGGAACTAATGGAAGATCAGGCTGAAAAACTACGAG
>JAQICO010000352.1 GCA_027858495.1 Spirochaetaceae bacterium | reverse complement strand
GGATGCCGTTGATATTCAGGATTGTGATGAAGGGGGCTATAATATCGGTTGGGTAAACGCCGGAGAATGGCTGGAGTATACCATCGCGGTATCCACGGCCCAGGATTATGAAATGTCTTTTCGAGCTGCTTCGCTTTATAGTAACCGGAAATTCCATGTGGAAATTGACGGCGTCAATGTCTCCGGAACACTGGTTGTTCCAGGACTGGGGGCATGGCAGAGTTATGAGACCGTTACTTCTGGTGCATTTAGTCTAACCGCGGGGACCAAGGTTGTCCGATTGGTTATGGATGATTCGGACATCAACTTCAACTATATGACCATGGGACCATCAGACGATACTACTCCTACTGATCCTACAGATCCTACTGATCCCACTGATCCCACTGATCCTACTGATCCTACTGATCCTACTGATCCTATAGATCCTACAGATCCTACAGATCCTACAGATCCTGCTTCGGGTGATTTGACGCTTCAGTACAAGAATGGTGAGACCTCAGTATTCAGCAATCTGATTAAACCGGAATTGGTTCTGACTAATACCGGAACTTCTTCTGTTGATCTCTCGGCGGTCAGCATTCGTTATTATTTCACGCCCGAGGGCTCTTCGGGGCAGCAGGTTCCTATTTGGTGGGCAAATATTGGAAACACTACAGTCAGTGGCAGCTCTAACAGTAGCGATTATGTGGAATTGGTTTTTAGCTCTTCCGCAGGTTCATTGGCTTCCGGGCAGTCTGTTCAGCTATCCTTTGGGATAAACAACAGCGATTGGTCCAACCATGATCAGTCCAATGACTATTCCTTTGGTGCTTCCAATACTTCCCTTGGTGAATACAGCAAGATAACTGTATTTCAGGATGGAACTCTAGTTTGGGGTATCGAACCCTAATTCTCCCCTATTTTCTTCCTTGCCCCGCAGCTGTGTTATACATCTGCGGGGCATCTTTTATTAATATTGATAAAAAAGGCCGGTACAGATTTACCATACCGGCCTAGGATTTTATAATTCCTATCTACTAAGGAGTGTTTCCTCTAAGGAGCGGTTCCTCCTGCAAGTACTCCATTCAGAAAAACTGTCATGGTGCTGGTATCGGCCATGTTGTCGCTTCCGGTAAAGGAATAATCATTGCTTTGATCGACGGAAGACCAATCGTCGTGGGTGGTTCTGCATTGAATCTCCGCATAACCTTCTGGTTTAAGCAAACCGGCATCGTTGCTGAAGGATATTTCCAGATAGCCGTCGCTAAAGGAGCCTTGAACTGCAGAGGTGATACTGTCCCATCCGCTGGAGATGGGGCCGCCGGCATAGTCGCACCAAAAGCTAAAACCTGCATCATTGTCTCCGCTAAAGTAGTAGCGCAGCGTCACATCTGACAAGTCAACTGCACTGTCTCCCTGATTGTTAACCCGGACCTTATATCCCAGGGTATTGGTGATAGAACTGGAATCGCTGCTTTGAAGCTGAAGGCTTAGATCGGATTCTACGGTTTGATCATCACCATCATCATCTTCCGCTGCTGGCGTGGTCAGGGAGATCATTACGCTTTGAGCACTTTCGTTGTTGCTGGTGTCCACTGCAGAGACGGTATAATAATAGGTGGTTTCACCGCTAAGACCGCTGTTCTGCCAGAGTGCTGTCATGGGGGTTGCCACCAGGGTCAGATTTGCCTGGCTATTTCCCCTGTAAACATTGTATCCCGCTAAATCGCTGTCGCTGACAGCGCTCCAGCTCAGGGTTGCCCCGGTAGAGCTTATATTAGAAGCCGAGAGATCGGAGGGTACCGCTGGAGCTGTGGTGTCTTCTTCCCCAGGAGTCAGGGGTTCCAGATAGGGTTTTATCAGATTATATTTTGCGGTATTAACAGATAGCCAATCGTTTTGCAGTATACCCCCGGTATCCCCGGAGTTGGGATTCATACACCAGAAGGTCCATGAGGATTTGTATCCCACATATTTCATAAATTCGGTGAACCAGATATAGGATGTGGACGTGGGATCTGCCGCAGATTCTTCTTTGATGCCAAACTCTCCGAAGAGCAGGGGAGCAATATCTTCCTGGTAGATAAACCAGAAAAACTTATCCCAGATGGCAGGCATATTGGCGGGAAAGTCCGCAGCTGAGAACCAGCTTTGCACATAGACCTCAGGGCCGTATTCGTGGGGACTGTATACCAAATGACCTTGGGGAAAGGAGGTGATGGGAAACTCTTCCACTCCGGAGAGATTTCCGCCCCACCAGTAGGTTTCTCCATTTACCTCTTCCACTCCCTCTACAAGAATCAACAACTGAGGATTGGCATCCAGCACGGCCAAACCGCATTTCTCTGCGGCGGCTCTCCAGTCGGTATGTGGATAGCCTTCCTGGTCTGCTCCCCATCCTGCGGGAGGTTTCATCCCCTGGCCGTTATTTCCGTGGGGTTCGTTGTTCAGGTCCGCGCCGATAACCTGGGGAGAGTTTTTATAGCGGTCGGCCAGAAATACCCAATCGGCAATCCATTGTTCTTCGGAACAGGAATCGGTATACCAAAGGGTTTCATTGAGATAACCGTCGGCACTGCGGGAATGGTTATCCAGGATGATTTTAAGACCTACGCGGCCGGCTTCTTCCACGATTTTATCCATTACTTCTATAGAGCTGAGTCCCTCCAAATCGGAGTTCATTCCCATTACTCCGGTATAGCCGTCAATTCCATAGGGGTTAATCTGGATTCCATTGGGACTTTTGTCGAGCATCTCATTGGACCAGGGAATCCGGACGCAGTTGAAGCCCAGATCATAGATCTGCTGCAGCATGGATTTATAATCCCGGCTCCAAAGACCATGGGGTGCATAACCTCCTGTTTCAAATCCGAACCAGTTCACTCCGGTTAGGCGGCCGTAGATGGTGTCTTCCACCGCGGCACTTCGGGCATTACTTCCAATTTCTCTATCGTGCCCCGGCTGGGAACAACTGGTGAAAAAAACTATGAGGACACGAACCGCCCCTAGGGCAGCCTTCATTATGCTTCGTTTCATAAAAATTCTCCTTATAAAAATAAAACCGGGGAAGCATTGGGCCTCCCCGGCAGGTTAAAAACGATTAGGGAGTTTCTCCCCAGACAATTACATCGTCCACACAGAGTACAACCTTGTTCCATTCAATGGGAGAGGTGGCTGTTTCATTGAAGGAATAGTCATTGCTCTGGTCCATGTTGGACCAGTCGCTCTTGGTAAAGCGGCTCTGAATTTCCGCATATCCGCCGTCTTTCAGGGTTCCGGCAGCCGAGGTGAATCCTATTTCCATATAGCAATCGGCAAGGCTGGTGGGTGTTACCATGGTCACCTGTTCTCCGCTAACTGCAGATGTAATACTGTCCCAACCGCTGGAAATGGGGCCTCCGGCATAGTCACACCAATAGCTTAGAGGGGTGGAACTGTCGCTGGTCAGATAATAACGAATGGTCACCCTGGAAAGATCTACCGATTCTCCGCTCTCATTGACCACCTGGATTTTGGTCCCGATGGAGTTGGTCTGAGAGGAGGTTCCTGTGTTGCTCATCTTGACTTTCAGGGAGACGGGCTGGGCTTCATCTGTTGTAGCAGATACTGCATCGCTTATCTCACTCTCATTACCGCTGGCATCCACTGCAGAAACTGCGTAATAATAGCTGGTGCTGGGAGTCAGGCTTGAGTCAGAATAGTTCAGGCCCAGGGTGTTGGTCAGTACACTCAAGGATGTTGCTGTTAGTCCGCGATAAATTCTGTATTCGGCCAAATCTTCATCGGCAAC
>JAQICO010000217.1 GCA_027858495.1 Spirochaetaceae bacterium | reverse complement strand
TCTGAACCGTCCTTCTTTTTGTGATGACGATGGGGAGCAACAGCAAAACCCTTTGTTTTGATTTTTTCTGCAACTTCCTTTGATTTATCAACCTCTGCGCTGAATTTCAGGCAGGACATTCCAATCAATTCTTCTTTACTATAGCCGTAAATTCTTGAGGTCGCATCATTGGCTTCCAGGATTTCGAAGGTTTTTGGGTCATATATAAAGATTGCGTCGCCCACCGTTTCAAAGAGGGATTTATATTTCTCTTGACTGACCTTCAGTTCTTCGGTTTGTTTGCTAAGACTGCTGCGCATGGCTCCAAAGGTCGCAATCAGCGAACCTATTTCATCTACAGTCGAAGGATAATGGGGTAGAGGTGCCGATGAATCCCCGGCTTCGAGAGCCTTAAAGGTCAGGGATAGTTGGTGGATAGGTCGGGTTAAACGCTTCACCAGCCAAAGTAGGGCAGTAAAAATCAAAAGACTGGTAAGCACAATGGCAATTAATGTTAAGGTATATGCTCTTTGTGCCTGGCCGATAACCATGGATGTCGGCCGCTCCACCAGTACTATCCAGTTATATTCGATTAATGTGGCGAATCCTACATTATATTTTTCATAGTCAATCAAATAGCTGGTGGTTCCGTTGCCAACCAATTGGGCATTATTCAAACGCTCCATCCAGGGCCCGGTGACAGCCCGGATGATTAAATCATGTTCTGGATGCAGAATGATTCTCCCCGAAGAATCAATCACCATTGCCCGGCTGTCTGGGGAGTTAACTTTTTCAACCACCGATGCCAGGTCCTGCAGATTCACTGAACCTGACAGTATTCCAATGATCCTGTGATCCATTCCCCGAATGGGTGTATAAATAATTAGATATCTTTGCTGATTCGTAGGGTCTTGAGAAATCGCCCAGGATTGCTGGCCCCTGAGCGCTGCAGCTTCAAAAGCTTCTGTTTGTACAATGGGCCTATGCTGGACATGGGTTGAGTTAATCAGCTGCCCCTGGAGATTGAGAACTTCTATATAGCTGAGCTGGTTTTCATTTAGATAAAGCTGCTGCAGAACATTTGCCTGAAATTCCCTATCCATTAAAACAATTCCCGGAAGGGCTGCCATTAGCTGTGAATCCCTCAGAAGTTCATCCAGGGTGAGATGAACTTCATTTTTCACCATAGAGGCAATGGTGGTTAGTTCCCCTTCAGATTGTTGGACCATCACTTGGCGGTCCATCTGGGCAATACCAATCCCCAATAATAACAAAGGAAGGATGGATACAAAAATCATAGGTATTAAAAATTTAAAATAAAGTCGGGAGAAAAAGGGTAATTCCATAGATTTACCTCGCACCGGATAGCTGTGGTTGGGCAGCGGGAACCAGATGGCCATCATCCCATTGGGTCATCATATAATCCTGGGCTAACAGGGCATCATGGTTTGACGGCGAAAAGGGAGGATTATAGGTCTTAATCAATCCCTGCACTTCACCCAGCTGTTCAAGGGCGTTTCTCAAAGCCATCCCCTGGGTACTTCCGGCCTGTTTTATGGCCAATGAGAGCATAAGCATTCCATCGTAACCATGGGCTACACCCACCGGGGACAGGATATCTTCGGGGGCACGAGTTCCGAATCGATCATGGTAGGATAAAAGAAAGCCTTGGCGTTTGGGGGGGATATCTCCGAAAAAAGAGAAGGTCTGCAGGGTATAAACCTGGCCGATATTTTCCAATCCGGCCTTCTCTGCAAAATCTCCGCCGCTGATGCCCCAGTGGCTTATCACTGGAATATCCCAGCCTAACAAGGATCTGCTTCTAACGATGGACGCTCCTTCCGTTGCATTTGCCACCATCAATAAGGAATCGGCACCGGCATCTTTTAATGCTTGTATACTATGGGTCATATCCCTATCGCCCTGATTAAACCTGGCGACACCTGCCGGATCCATGCCCAGTTCATCGAGCCAAAACAGCAGGCCGGTGAGATTTGCTTCCCCCCAAGCGCTGGTATCGGCAATAATTCCAGGACGACGTCTATTGAGAACCTCCACGGCGTAGCGAACTAAAAATTCATCGGCATGTTTGTCACTTACAGAAACACGGAAGGCATAATTGGGCGACTGACCATTTTCAGTTATCCCGGTCATAGAGCCCCAGGGATCGATTAACGGTATCTGAAGCTCCTGCAGGCTGTCCAGTTGGGCTATCATAACTTCGCTGAAAATCCCTCCGAAGACGGCCACTATATTTTCCTCTTCCACCAGTTCATGTAAAGCGCGGATCCCTCTTTCAGGATCATTCTGCACATCCCGAGTCACCAGGGCTAAGGGACGTCCAAGAACACCACCGGTACTGTTGATCTCGTCCATACATAGCAGTATTCCCCGTTGTATGGCCTCTCCCGAGGAAGCCAGCGGGCCGGTCAACGGTGCAATTAATCCTACATTGATGGGTTCACCCGAGGGTTTTTTACCTGTGCATCCGGTAGCTGCAAATAATACTAAAAATAAAAAGATTGGCAATGTAGATTTAAACCGTGTAGGGGTTTGCATTTTGTATCCTCGTTTGTATCCTCGTTTGTATCCATCCAGGGGCAAAGACGCTTTATAATTAATAGAACATCCAGCTCCATAATTTTAGGTTGTCCAATTATCAGATGCAAGGGAAGGTGAGTAAAAATAATGAGTTACTTTTGATCTTTATACTCTTGTCACCAAAGAGAAGAGCCTTGGATGTCTGGAATATTCTAAGAGTTTAGGTATTAATTTGAACTTCAATGGCCTGCTTATTCCCGGGATGATTCTATGAGCCTATCCCTTTAATAAACTCCGCTACGTCCTTGATGGATTGGTCCGCCTGGGGCCACACTCCCACCTTATCCCAAAAGGCATGGTTTAGTCCGTTGTATCGCCAAAGACTGACATCCACCCCTTGATCGGACATCTTGTGTGCGTAGGATTCACCCTGTTCTCTCAAATAACAAAACTCCGTGGTAATTACCAGGCTTTTAGGCATATAGGACAGATCTTCTGCAAAGAGCGGAGAGATTAAAGGATTACTTGGCTTTTCTCCAGGGGGTAAATAGAGGCGTCTCATTTTAAGGTAGTGTTTCAGTGGAACCCAGCCCACCTTTGGGTTTACCTTACAACGTCTTGTTATATCTGTTGCAGGATAAATCAGCAATTGTGCGGCTATGGAGGGCCCCTGTCTCAAATGGCTCAGGGTGCAGCATAGGGTGGCGATATTTCCGCCGGCACTATCTCCGGCAAGGAATATTCTTTTGCTATCGCCACCATATTTTTTTCCAAGCCTATGGGCCCATAATAATGCTGCATATCCATCTTCCAAGCCTGCCGGAAAGGGATTTTCCGGGGCGAGCCGGTAATCCACATTTATCACCAGCATCTGGGCTTGATCGGCCAGGGCCTTGCAGATGTTTTCCACATTGTCCACCGAGCCTCCGATCCAGCCGCCCCCATGGAAAAACAACATAATGGGAAGATTCTTAGACCTCGGTGAATATAATCTGATGGGAATATTTCCGTTGGGCCCTGCTATATTGAGTAACTCCGTGGAGATCCTGTCTTCTGTAATATCTTTATTATCAAAACCCATTAATGGACGGGCGGCTTGGGCTACTTTTTGTTTAGGTCCAAGGGACATTACAAGGCTAGCAAAGGGTTTGTACGCCTTGGAATCCTTAATTTCCTGGGCCGCAATGGGGTAGGGCTGTCCCGATTCCTGACCCAGGGGACCAGGTATAATTTTAAATTTCATGAAGTTCCCTCGTTTAATAGATGGGAGAAGAATAGCATAGAATTTGCTATTTGATGAATAGAATGATACTCAATGTTCCCGATCCCTGACATTAGATCGATTGATTGGAAACATTGAGAATGAGATATGATATACTTTCTATCATAGGGTATAGGAATATACCAATCTTAGGGGGAATCGATGAACTTGGCCATTATTACCGGGGGCTCTAGAGGATTAGGCAAAGCCCTGGTGGAACAGCTTCAACAAAAGGGCTGGACAGTCTATGAACTCTCCCGTTCCGGATCGGGAGATCATCATGTTTCGGTGGATTTAAGCCGCTTGGAAGCAACTGAAGAAAAGGTCAGAGAATTGTTTCAACATTTGGCAAAACAATCCTTTGAAAAGATAATCTTTATCAATAATGCGGCGCGAATTCAGCCCATATTGCGGGTGGATTTTCAGAACTCCTCGCAGATTCAGCAAAGTCTACGGGTTAATGTCACTGCACCGGTCGTTTTAATGAAATTATTTATTCAGCATTTTAGAAATTCCAAAGTGGTCAAACAATTGGTCAATATATCTTCGGGAGCCGCACTAAAGGGATATGAGGGTTGGAGTCTCTACTGCCTGGCCAAAGCTGGATTGGAAAATTGGATTTTATCCCTGGTCAAGGAAGAAACGCTGGTAGAATTCCCCTTTCAGGCGATAAATTTTGACCCCGGTGTTATGGATACCCAAATGCAGGCGGAAATCCGTAAGAGCGATTCCTCCCAATTTGCACAGAAAGAGCGATTCATAGAATTACATAATAGCGGTTCACTGAATTCTCCAGAAAAGGTTGCGACAAAATTATTAGGTCTATTGGATTCCGGTTTAGAGGCTGATAAAATCAGATATTCAGTAAAGGATTATTAAAACAAGTGAAACATAAGAGAATACCCATCAGCAAATCCAACGCCACTTACCAGATCTTGCAAAGTATCAAGGAAAATCGAAAAAAACGGCGGCAACATAATGAGATTCTGGTAGAGGGTATCGAGTCTATCAAGCAGCTCTTTCAGTCTTCCTTCGAAGTAAAACGAATTCTTTTTAAAGACTATGAATCTCTGTCTCAGTGGGCTAAAGACCGCATATTGGAATATCCCCGCTCAGAGTTATTGGAATTGAGCCCTGAGCTTTATCATAACCTGGCAGATAAGGAAGAACCTGCTGAGATAATGGTTACAACGGTTTTTCCAGTTACTGATCTATCTCAAATCTCCCTGACCAGCAACCCTTTGATTTTGATTCTGGATCGTCCGGGCAACTATGGCAACCTGGGGTCTATTCTACGTTCGGCCAATAGCTTTGCGGTGGATTTAGTATTGATAACCGGCCATGGGGTGGACCCCTGGGATCCCCGGGTAATCCGTTCCAGCTTAGGGGCCATCTTTTATACTCCCCTTATTCCGCTGGAATCTCATCAGC
>JAQICO010000148.1 GCA_027858495.1 Spirochaetaceae bacterium | reverse complement strand
TTTCAAAGGCCGTTTCCATTATTTGTCGACCGTGTTTGGCAATGACTTCTTTGTTTGGTGTCACCACATATTTTTTGTTTTTCAGTGAGGTTAATATAAAATCTAGGGCCGGTTTAATCCCCCCGATAGCCTCTACCACAATATCAATATCAGGATTCTCGATTATTTCCTTAACATCGGTGGTTAATAATTCAGAAGGAATAGAGAAAGATCTCGGTGTAGTAATATCCAGATCAGCCACTTTTTTCAGAGTAATTCTTCGGCCAGTTCTCTGTTGAATAAGATCCCGGTTTTCCAAAAGAATCTGGGCTGTACCCATTCCTATGGTTCCATATCCTATAATCCCTACGTTTATATCCTTCTCCATGGTTTCATCCTTCTTCCTCAATTGGGTGATTTTTAAAGATGTTTATCATACAGGAAAATCATATGAAATAGCAATATTGTAAATAATACAAAAAAAAGGAAGAAAAAATAGATTTTTTTACAAGTTGTTCCGATTTATGAAGTATAAATTGAATTTCCCATCTTCTATCTCCTTTTCCCTAATAAACATCATTCGTACCTTAATATGGTGAAGAAATGCACACAAAGAACAAAACAAACCCACAATAACCGTAAAATGTGTTGAATGATTGTCGAAAAGGGTGTATTATATATATTACACTGTTATACATATTTGTATTTTTGGAGGTGTCTATGAAATCTATGACCTCGGTAAACCGTATATTTAAATTTTTGGCAGGGGGATTTTTTATCTTCCTTGTTATAACCGCTTGTTCTAACCCACTGGAAGTTGGATTGGGAAAAAAAGTGGATGTGGAAGTTCCAACTATCTCGGTGGATGACTGGGTAAATGGCGATTATGCCACCGGTGAACTCGTACTGAGTGGAGCTTGGGGTGATGATGGAGTTGTCACCGATATAACCATCACTCTGAACGGTGAAAGTTCAGAAAATTTTGAAGCGGACTTTGACCCTGAGGGAGATGAATGGACTGTCTCTATTGATACAGCTACTTACACCGACGGTGAAAAAGAACTGATCATTTATATAAAAGACGACACCGGCAAAAGTCAGGATAAAAAACTTCTTTTAATTTTTGACAATAATAAGCCTGTGGTAATGGTCAATAGCCCCTTGGGTTATGAAACCACCACCTTTAATAAAGATATCACCCTTCGTGGAGAATGTGCAGATAATTCAGGTATTCGAGAAGTTCATTTAAGTTTGTTTAATGACAGTGGAAATGAATTGTCCATACTCAATGCCGATGGCACAGATACAGAAACTCAAAGTAATACAGTATTATTGGAAGGAACCAATGCCTGGAGCTATAAATTTAAGAGTGCCAATTACACCGACGCTACAGGAAGCTTTCAGTTTGTTATAACCGCCACAGATAAATCGGGTCAGCAGAACGATTATTATTACCATTACGAAGATATCCTATCCATTAACAGTAGTTCTGCGGTTATCGTTGAAGACCTGATGCGGTTTGAAAGTTTAGGCAGTTCTACTGCCATTAGTTTCGATGCAGCCGCCCTGGCGACCCAGCAATTAAATGCTACCGCTCCTATGATTTTAAATGTAAATCAGTCTCTGGATATGCCGGTATTCGATTTTGATATACCTTCAGAGAGCAATCCAACTTTGGGAGACAATGCCTGGGCCTATGGTAAGGTTCGAGATGATGACGGTGTGGATATTAACAGCGTGGAAATCTCCTTGGACGGCGGCAGTTGGATTACTCCCGACGAAGTGTCCGTAAGTAATGGGGTTATTTCATGGAGTCAGGATTTAACCTCCTTAGACGAAGGGGGGCATACTCTGCAGATTCAGGCGGCAGATATTAATGGAGAAGCCGGTCAATCGAACCTTTTAGAATATCTTATAGACTCTCAGGGGCCGGCTTTGAATATTAGCTCCCCTTCTACTGGGGAATATTTTAATGCAACCTTCGACATCACTGGTACCACCTCCGACAATATCGGGGTTAAATCTATTGAAGTGTCCATAGATAATGGTGCTTATATATCGGTTTCAAGTTTTGATCCTGATGTTTATACAGAAGAGTCTTCTGTCGCAGGTTCAATTAAAGTTTATAATTGGACCCACAGCTTTAATGTAGACGGCAGCAATGACGGCTCACACATGGTTAAAATCCGTGCCACTGACATGGGAGATAAAACCTTTATTGAATCTTTACAGGTCTATGTAGATTCTGTAGATCCCGATGCATCTTTTCTTACTCCCGCGGAAAATAATGTGGTTAACGGTTGGATTCAGGTACAGGGAACTACGGCCAATCAAAGTCCTATTGTACAGTTGGAAATGGTTGTCACCGGAAGTCTCGGTACATCTAATACCTATATATATGACGGAACCACCGATGAATTTGACAATGATGCAGATTTAGAAGATTTGCTTTTAGCCTCATTGGCAGGGGATCCAGCACCCACAGGGAATGCTACATCCTTTTATAGTTGGATAAAAAATCTGGATACCACGGTTTATACTGATGAGAGTCCTCTAGATATAACCATGAATGTAACGGATATCGCGGGGAATATTGCCACGGAGTCTGTGACGGTCAGTATTGATCAGGATACCGATCTCCCCGAAATGATTTTTGATAATCTAGATCCAGCAGGAAGCGCCTCGGATAATACCTTTAGCGGTAGCCCCTCTATCTTCGGCCGTTTACAGGACGATGACGGTGTGGACACTTCATCCGTAGAAATCAGTTTTGATAATGGAAGCACTTGGCTTGATCCTACCATCACTGGTAGCGGACGTTCGATCAGTTGGGTTTACGATACAGCAGGTTTAGCTGAAGGTGCTAATTACACTGTAATGTTAAGAGCTCGGGATATCTTCCAAGGACCAATTGAAACTTCTTCAGCTATCCCCTTTGCTGTAGACCTCGGAGCCCCTGAAGTAACCGTAACAGAAATAGACTGGGCCAATGGAAATCTGCTTAGCGGATTTCAAGGTGCCTATATCAACGATGATTTCACTATAAGCGGAACAGCCGTTGACGGATTGGAAGTGGCTGGCGTTGAAGTTAATATAAACAATGAGGTAGACGGGGGAACGGGAGATCCTGTTTATGTAAGTATACCAAATAGTTCTGGCGATGTAAGTAATTGGACTTGGAGCCATGTCTTTACCACCGGCAGTATAGCCGATGGCGATGTTGCTTTAAAGTTTAGATCCACCGATGGTGCCAATAAAACGGCCTTTAAGGACATCGTTTTAGTTCTAGATACCGCTGCGCCTTCCGTAGAGTTCATCGATCTTTATGGTGCTGCACAACGCAGCGCAGGCCTGAATGGTTTGCTGCACCTTAAGGGAACCGCCAACGATGAAAACCAATTAAATTCAGTACAATATGCCGTAATCCTCGACGACGGCTCTCCCTCGGTGGCCGATGTAGGTTCATGGACCACCATGGCCAGTCAATATTCCTGGGACCTATGGCTTGACAGTACTGCCATGGCTGATGGCGATTATGTTGTCTTTGTACGTGCTACAGATAGTGCCGGAAATACCACCAGCGACGCTGATATCAATTTAGCCATGTACGACTTTACCATCGATCAAAGTACCGACAATCCAACCTTTCAGTTTGATAATCTCGCAGCGGGAGCCACTCCTTCGGATAATCTGATAGGACTAGGTAAAAACGTGCTAACCGGTAAAGTCTTTGATGATGACGGTATTACAATCGCCTCTGTTGCGATTACTCTGGACAATGGAACAGATAGTATCACTGAACCTGTGGTTATCAGCGGAACCGATGGTCTCACCGAATATTCCTGGAGCTACACCCTTCCCGATAATGCAACTCTACCCGAAAGTGCCGATGCCTATACCATCAGCCTCAGTGCTACAGATAAGGGAGAAACTGGCGGGACTCTTACCAAAGCCGGTGTTACTTCTTCCTATCCAACAGGCGCTGGTTACATAAATTCCTATTTGGATAGGTCTTTACCAGTCTTAGTAGAAGACACTGTAGATACAACAGATCTCCAAATTTCAAGAACAGATGTAAGCTTTGGCGGTACAGCCTCCGATGGAAACGATTTGGCAAGTCTTACCGTAAGTGATGACGGCGGAGCTCCAGTGGTTATCCCGGTTACCTTGGGTTCCTGGACCTACGATTTTCCCAATACTACAGACGGTCAGTCTGAAGTTGTTTTTACTGCGACAGATACATCCGGTAGAACAGCCACGGTTACCAGAAATGTATTAATAGATGCTACCGCACCTACCGATCCTGTGATCGATGCCTTCAACGGCACTTATCATGTAAACGAATTGGTGGCCAGCGGCTCAGCCAGTGATGCTACCAGTGGTCTAGCCTCGGTTCAATACAGTTTAAACGATGCTGACTGGTTTAATGTAACCGGAACAGGCAGCTGGTTTAGCACCATAAATATAACTTCCCTTGGAGAAGGGGATAGAACCCTTTATATCCGTGCGGTTGACCAAGCTGGAAATACCAGTAATACAACAACCCGTGGCTATGTTATTGATAGAAATAACCCCGTATTGGTGGTGGATGCCGCCTTTGACGGAACCGCCTATAAAGATGATGACTTTACCATCAACGGAACCATTGCAGACACATTGCCTCTGGGCGTAAGTCCGGTTGTTGTCTCTGTAACCGATTCCAATGGAGATCCCATCGATCTTAGCGGAAATCCCCTTAGTTACAACACCGTTCCCGACCCTGATACCTGGAGCCAGTTGATTCCTATTACTCTGGACGGAGTTCATACCATAACCATAGTAGCAACCGATAATTCCGGTAGAACCAGTACTGCAGAAAGAACCGTAGTTATTGACAGCACAGCACCCTATTTCTCAGATATTAATCTGAGTGATGCTGATCTTATCAGTTCTACCAGTTTTACCGTAAGCGGTCTGGCCTCAGACGATGCCGGCAGCGGCGTGCAATCGGTGGAATATAATCTGAATAGTGCAGGGTGGACCAGTGCCACAGGTACTAATTCTTGGAACATTGCTCTTACCGGTCTCACCGATGATTTAACCTCGGTGCTTGAATTGAGAACCACCGATAAATCCGGCAATGAAAGCGCCATAACTACAATAAACTTTTTAGTGGATACCGCATTACCCACCAGCACTGTAAGCGGTGTCAACACTAGCTTTGAATATGTTAATTCAGCGGTAAATCTTACGGGAACTGCAGCAGACAACAATGGCATTTTATCCGTAGAAGTAAGCTATTCCTTGGATGGAGCCGCCTATGTAGATCTTACAGAAACCGGCACACTTCCAGCATGGGCTGCATCGCTGCCTGCAGGAGACGGTATATACGATATCACCATTGAAGTTACCGATAACGCAGGAAGACCCGCCACTTATACACGAAGAGTAGGGGTGGATACAGCAGGGCCCGAATTAACCATTACAGCACCTGCAGATAGTGAATCCATCGACGGAGCCTCGGCTTCTTCCTATACCATCCGTGGTACTGTAACCGACGATGGCGGAAAGGGCGTAACCTCATTATTATATTCTGACACCGGTGTTTGGGGTGGAGAAGAATTACCCATTACCCTGTCTGGATTTAACTGGTCCAAAGCTGCTGTGGATTTCTCCGGAGCAGAAGGAAGCAGGAGCCTTTATGTTCGTGCAAGCGACGGTTTAAATACCCCTGTGGATGAACAGGTGGACTTTTTCCACGACCTGGCCGCACCACTGCTTAGTGAGACAGGGATAAACAGCGCCGATACACAATTTGTAAATAATAACTTCGATTTCTCCGGTCTTTGGACCGAATCAAATAGTCTCGTGGATATTGAAATCTCCTATCAGAAGGATGGCGGAGCCTGGAATGTCCTTGAAACCATAGCTGTAAATGCTAATGGTACCAATGTAGCATGGAGTGCTACCACCGTAGATGTAGACACCGACGGAGCCGGTGCCGATACCGGTTTAACCGATGGAGATTATCTATTCCATATCACCGCCACCGATGTGGCTGGACGAACCAAGGTTATTGAACGAACCATGGTTATTGATACGGTTGCGCCAACCATGGCCTCTATCAGTGATTTGACATCCATCTGGCATACCACCGCAAGTAATGTTGCTAGCGGAACAGCCGCTGATGCCGACAGCGGTTTAGCCCGAGTGGAATATCGAGTGGCCGAAGATGGAACCGCAGATACCGAATCTTGGAGCCTCTTTACCGGAACCACAACATTTTCTGCCACCATCGCCATTGTCGATGGAAATGATAATGTATTAGAGATTAGAGCTGAGGATAGGGCCGGTAATTACAGCATAGTTGACAGCCAAACTATCTGGGTGGATACCCAGACTCCAACCTTGGGTGTTAGCTCTCCAAGCGGATCAACCTTGCTAAACGGTCAAAGCGATTTATCCATTGTTCTTACAGCTTCAGATGCCAGCAGTGGACCTAATACAGCGCAAGCCAGCTTAACCAGTAATTTCAGCAGTACTATTTATTCCGCAGATATAAGCAGCGGTTCAGCCACCGTTACCCTTCCCGCAGCGGATATTTTGGCCCTTGCCGAAACCAGTCATATTATTTACATAAGAACCAGTGATATTGCCGGTTTATATTCAGCAAGCGCAACCAGAGATATTGAAGTGGATAAAACCCTGCCCACCGGTAGTTTTAGCTCTCATGAAACCGATGATGTGGTTAACCGAACCATCGATTTCTTTGGAACCGCCAATGACAACAAGAGCCTGGTTGGATCAGGAAATCTACAGCTTTGGAATGAAACAGCAGGTTCCTGGGAAGACGAAACCAATGTAGTGGTAAGCGGAATATATAACTGGACCGTAACTGGTCTTGATACCACTCTCTACGACATTGCAGATTACGATTCTGATAGTGGAACTGCCGGTATTCAGTTGGGCCTTCGTCTTGAGCTTGAGGATTCGGCTGGAAACATCGGTTATACCCTGCATAGCGCTGCTCCTGGGGGATTTGATTATACCAGCTTTGATGCCAGCTATTTCTATA
>JAQICO010000016.1 GCA_027858495.1 Spirochaetaceae bacterium | reverse complement strand
GTGTTATCAACTGAATCAAAAGAAATATTATTCTTTCCGTTTTAAAGAATTATTCATTGATAATATTTATTATAAAGCTTTTTTAGGTAGAGATAAAGTATGATCCTTGGAATTTCCATTAAAAGCTATTTAATAAAGCAAAACTATGTTTAACTATTCTATGATATCTTAGGGGATATGATCATGGCGTCTTTTATCCCCCTGTAAAGAGTATCCTTGTCTAAGAGATCTAATTGGTTGGAAAATCGAAGCTGCCTATGGGAAATCTCTTCTTGACATAGCTGAAAGAGCTGTTCATTGGAGACCACATCATTGGCTGGAATATCCAGTTTTTTCGCATAACCATCTCTAAGTTCATAGAACTTGCGAAAGCGCTTTTGGCTTTCCCGGGGCATGCGTTTAAAACGATCTTTTTTTAATACCCCAGGGATGGATTTTTTGCTGATGGGTCTGGTCTGTGCCTCAAGGTTTTTAATAATATAAGAATCCATTAAACCATTTTCAAAGATTTGCCCCATAAACTTATCCTATAAATCATGGAGATATTTTACATCTTCCAGGGCATACAGCAGGGCATCGGAACTGATAGGCCGGGTCATCCAATTATAACGCTGATATTTTTTACTGCTTTTATTTTCAATACTTAATACTTGCTCTAACACAGCATTGAGGTTTTTTTTAGGGAAATCCAACAATTCCACAGCGGGCATTAAATCCAACACACCGGAGAGATTTATATTATATTTACGATATAACAGAGTTCTATCACCGGTACAATCATAAAATATTTTTAAAATCCGTGGATCTTCAAAGAAATCCCGAATGAGTGATACATCCATATTTAAAGGATCAATCAGGGTGTATTCCTTACCATCAAATATTTGAATTAGACAAAGATGTTCTCCATAGCGGTGAAGATTGTATTCTCCCTCAAAATCCACGGCCAGGGAATTGAGCCGCAGATCCTTTAAATGCTGTAGATAATCCTTTAGTTCTTTATCTTTTGTAATGTATCGAAAGTCTTCCATTTTACACTGCATCCCAGGAAGTAGCTTCTAATACAGCATTCCTGGCACCTCTAAAATTTTTCTTTGCAACTGGTCGGTTGTCCGAGCGATTGGATCTACCCTTATTATCTCTACTGGGTACATCGCTCCGTCCCTTGGTTGAGCTGTTGGATCGGTTATCTGGACGATTAGACCTAGACTGATTATCTCTATTGGGTACATCGCTTCGTCCCTTGGAAGAGCTGTTGGGTCGGTTATCTGGGCGATTGGTTCTGATCTGATTATCTCTTTGCCCATCATCGTTTCGCCCTTTGGAAAAGCCATTGGACCGATTATCTCTAGAGCTGCTACCGACACTATTTCGGTTAAACCGGCCTTTGGGCTGGCTACTGCTTCGTTCAGAGGTTCTAGAATTACCCGGCCGTTGGCTTTTTCCGGGATTTAACTGGAGCCGTTCTTCTGGTGTAAGAACTACCGGAGAAAAATCCTTGGCTTCCATTACTCCGATAGGCTTTTTCAGCACAGCTTCAATTCGTTTCAGCTGTGCATTTTCATCGGGAGAGACGAGAGTAATAGCAGAACCGCTTTTTCCTGCACGGCCGGTTCGACCGATACGATGGACATAATCCTCTGGGACCTGGGGTAAATCGAAGTTAACCACATGACCTAAATCTTCTAAATGTATACCTCTAGCAGCCACGTCGGTGGCGATTAATGCCTGGAGATCTCCCTTTTTGAAACTGTTAAGAGCCCTTACCCGGGCATTTTGACTTTTATCCCCATGGATAGCAGAAGAGGGAATACCCTGTTTATCCAGCTGTTTACACAAACGGTTTGCACCGTGTTTAGTACGAACAAAAACCAATACCTGATACCAGGATTCCTCCTTTATCAGATGAGCCAGAAGATGGCGTTTTTGACGCTTGTCGACCTTATAAAGATATTGATTTACCTGTTCAGCAGCACTGTTGCGTGGTGCGACTTCAATGTTCACAGGGTTATCTAGAAGATCTGCTGACAATTTACGGATTTCCTTGCTGTAGGTAGCAGAAAACAGAAGATTCTGTCGCTTTTCTGGTAAAAAACTGATGATTTTTCGGATATCCCGAATAAATCCCATATCCAGCATACGGTCTGCCTCATCCAGCACTAAAAACTGTATATCCGAGAGGTTGATAGTCCGTTGCTGCAGATGATCTAGTAGTCTACCCGGTGTGGCCACAACAATATCACAGCCTTTTTTTAGTCCTTGGATTTGTGGATTGATATTAACTCCGCCAAATACAGTCTGACATTTTAGAGATAGTTTATTCCCATAGTCGGTAAAACTTTCCCCCACCTGCAAGGCCAATTCCCTGGTGGGTGTAAGAACCAAGGCCAGGGGATTTTTTGATATCTTATTTTGTTTATGGATTTGCTGTAGTATGGGTAGAGCAAAGGCTGCTGTTTTTCCCGTTCCTGTTTGAGCACCGCCCAATACATCCCTGCCCTTTAAAACGGCGGGGATCGCTTGTTCCTGAATGGGTGTACACTTGGTATAACCACGGCCCACTACGGCCTGTAATAGCTGGGGCAATAGACCCAGTTCTTCAAATTTCATTAGAGACTCCTAAACTAGCCAACAATTTCTTGCTCCAGTCTAGGCAATGTTTTTGTATGGATTTTTATATTAGAAATGGTAAGACCGGATATACCTTTCACAAGGAATATAGCAGTTTTTTTATATTTTGTATAGAGCCCGGTTTATGTCAAGCTAGTTGTCGCCTTTCCTAACCAGCTTCCTTGAATTCTAAGTTCTCTGAGGGGGGAAGGATAGTCGTGTCGTCTTCAGCCCCTTCAATAAAGGAGGCATCTCTTTTTTCCGTTACAATAACCATAATCGAGTCATCAGTTTCATCAGCCGGAGTATCATTATCATCTGGTGCAGTTATCGTAAGGGTTGTTCCGGAAAGTGTATAGGATACTACGTCATCGCCCATCATACCTGAAATAGTGGTGGCCGTTATGGTTAAATCCGAGGCATCTTCGGAATTATATTTGATACCGCTTTCGAAGAAGGGTATACCCATGTCATGATAATCCTGCCCCCACACATCGGTAATATAGGTTAAAAGGGAGTTCCCTGGATCGGTGAGTGCAACTTTTTCAATCATATTCCATATTTTTAGTTTAAGGATCAGAGATTCTTTTGTGTTGACGTCAATTTTTCGATAGACATTCTTTATATGTGACTGGACGGTAGAAAGGCTGATATGAAGAATCTCAGCCACTTCTTTATAAGATTTCCCCTTGCAGAGAAGTGATGCTACATCTCTTTCACGAGGAGAAAGATTCCATAGATTGCCGACCTGCTCTTCTTCACAGGAGAGACCTTCCTGCTTATTAATAGAGCCACTGTCAACATTGAACAAATCCTTGATTACCAATCTATGGGAAAATAATCCTTTAGGAATTTTCCGCACCAATGCTCTTTCGTTTTAATTCCGTAAAAAAAGGGATCACAAACCCTTGCAGCACCATCGACAATATCTAAGGGAGGTTGGAAATCGTGTTTATCCTGTTTGAACTGTGAAAGTGTCGCCGGATCTTCATCGGTGACCCAACCTGTGTCTACTGCGTTCATATAAATACCGTCTTTGGCAAAATCACTGGCCGATGTGTGGGTGAGCATATTGAGGGCGGCCTTGGCCATATTGGTATGGGGATGTCGATCAGCTTTTTTAAAACGGTGAAACTTCCCCTCCATGGCTGAAACATTAACAATATGTTTCTGTCCAGTATTATCTCTTCTCATTAAAGAGACCAGACGATTGCAGAGGACAAAAGGGGCCACGGCATTAACCAGTTGAATTTCCAACATTTCCGATGTCTGAATCTCACCCAAACGAAGGCGCCAGCTATTGGTAGTTCTTAAGTCAACCTGCTGTAAATCGGCATCGAGTTTTCCTACCGGAAAAATCTTATCTTGAATGTGCCCATTATCTTTATCATAAGCATAGGGGATCTGTGAAAGTTTGGCCGATTCGCGAAGTCCGATTCCCGGAGCCTTCCCGTCCCAGCTCACCGGTAGAGCCACCTCGTTACCCACCGTGTTTTCGGAAAATGAGGTTAACTTACCCACACAAGTGGCATGGCCGTGCAGCAGATGCGTCACATCTTCGGACAATTCATTCACCTGCTTTGTTTCGTTCTCCATCAGGTGGGCGTAGAATCCCGGAGGACGTCTTACCGTCTGTGCCGCATTGTTGATAAGAATATCCAATCGGTCATATTTTTGTTCGATATAACTACAGAAGATTTCCACACTGGGAGTATGACGTAAGTCCAATCCGTAAATCTGTAGA
>JAQICO010000191.1 GCA_027858495.1 Spirochaetaceae bacterium | reverse complement strand
TACTAATTATGGGCAGCTGGACCGCTGGAATTGTATCGATTGGACCTTCCCTATCCGATTATTATCATACATTTTCCAGGGATATTTTTGTGGGTGTTCTAGTGGTGATCGGCGTTTTTTTAGTCACCTATAAAGGTTATGATAAGTGGGATAAGGTTATCACCCTTTCTTCCGGTATCTTTATGATATGCATCGCAGTCTTCCCTTGCTTTAATGGTGAGCGCACAAATTATCTTTTCCAGTTTTTAAATCCCCGGGTAACAGGGTATATACATGATACATCAGCCGCCTTTGCCTTCTCCCTGCTTGGGGTAATGTCGTTCTTTCAATTTACCAAGGCGGGTGCCCTAATGTCGGTAAACAAAAAAAGACGTAATATTATCTACCGCGTCTGTGGAATAATTATTTGGCTGACGGTTCTTCTCATGATATTTCTTAATTCCACCCCGCTATTTATTTGGCTGGAAAGCCTGGTTCTTTGGGCCTTTGCCTTTTCATGGCTGATAAAAGGCCAGGCCCTGCTTAAGGACTAACCATATGAAAGCCATGGGATATCAGCAATACGGGCCCCCCTGAGGTTCTGCAATTAAAAGAAGTTGAAAAGCCTAATATTCAAAACAAAGAAGTTCGGGTGAAGATCTATTATTCATCGATCAACGATTTTGACTGGGGTCTTCTTATTGGAAAACCCTTTGTAAACAAAATGATTTCCGGTCTAAAAAGACCTAAATACACCATTTTGGGAACCGATATCGCTGGAGTGATTGAAGCAGTTGGATCTAATGTAACCTTATTTAAGCCGGGAGACAGAGTAGTTGGCGATATCAGTGTGTCCGGTTGGGGTGGTTTTGCAGAATATACTAACGTAAAAGAAAGCGCCCTAAAACTGATCCCCCCAGAAATGGATTTTGATTCTGCTGCGGCCTTACCCCATTCAGGAGTACTTGCTCTGCAGGGGTTGATCTATAATGGTAAATTGCAGAAGGGGCAAAACGTATTAATAAATGGAGCAGGTGGCGGTGCGGGAGCTCTGGGAATACAGATAGCAAAAAATCTTGGAGCCCATGTAACCGCAGTGGACAGCTTTGAAAAACAGGAACTAATGAAAAACCTGGGTGCGGATATAGTATTGGATTATCAAAAGCAGGATTTCACCACCGGTGGAAATATGTACCATTTAATTCTAGATAACCATGCATGCCATCCTCTTGGCAATATAAAAAGGTCCTTGCTACCCGGGGGACGTTATTGGATGGTTGGCGGTGAATCTCAATATATACTAAAATTCTTTTTGTGGGGGGGCTGGCTTAACGTCTTCAATTCCAGAAAATTGAAAATATTAATTCATAAACCCAATTATCATCTGGAAGACTTAATTGACATGGTAAATCAAGGCAAGGTAAGACCCACCATAGACAGCATATACTCATTGGAACAGCTTCCTAAGGCTATGAAATATTTTGGGGAATCTAAGGCAAAGGGAAAAATAATAATCAAGATTCAATAATCTGTTAATCTCCTTATTCTAGGAACTCTGCTTTATTTTGTGATATATATAATTCAAATGATCTAAATAGGATAAAGATACAGTTAAATTATTATACTATTTTTACCCATTAATATTCATGATATTTGGAGATACTAAATTGTTCAGCCAATCATCCCTAATCGAAAAAGACAGAAAGTTCCAGATCCCTCTGAATTCAAGTATAAAGTCTCTGGTCAGACGGGCCATTAAAATATCCTTTCCACGTTTCGACTATTTGATATTTTTACTTACTATGTTAATAAAACAAAAAAAGGCCGCCCGTATCAGAAGGGATAAGTACATACTAAAAAATGATGGCCCTATAACAAAATAGAACCATCAATCATAAAAGGGTAGAATTATTCGGAATAGATTTCCAGTTCAAAGATAGAAACGCCCCATTCAGTTGCTTTAACGTTGTTATTAACACGAACATATCTAGCATTGACAGTTTCATCTAATTGAAAAAGATTCTCTACATCTGCATTTCCAGAAACAGTATATACAGTGGTCCAGTTCTCAGCATCATCGGATACATCAATAGTATAATCCGAAGACATGGCGGTTTCCCATAATATTTTAATAATACTTACCGGGGTAACTTCACCCAGATCAACATAAACCCAACCAATTTGAGG
>JAQICO010000299.1 GCA_027858495.1 Spirochaetaceae bacterium | reverse complement strand
TACAATAATATTCGGATCCCGGTAACCTGGATGGACCGCTTCGATGGAAATAATCTGGCCGATGATAATGGAAATGTGAATTTTAACCATTCCAGGTTTATCCAGCTGGTGGAGGTTATTGATTACGCTCTGACAAAGGGTATGTATGTAATTATTAATACCCACCATGAAGCCTGGCTGAAAGAAGATTACAATGGTTCAACCAGTGATAACGCTATTTTCGGTAATCTCTGGACCTATATCGCAGAGTACTTTCAGGGTTATTCCTATAAACTTGTATTCGAGGTACTCAATGAACCGGAAGGTTCCATGGGTGATTGGTCCACGCCGGGTCCTTTACCCACCGATTCTACCGCCTTGTCACTGACTCGAGAGATAAATCAGGTCGGTTATGATGCTATCCGGGCCACCGGTGGAGGCAATACTGACCGGGTTATTTTGGTGGCTCCCAACGGACAGGGAAATCAGTCCCAGCTGGATGATGTTTATCCAAATGTGGCTTCTATCCCTGGAGCAGGGGCTGATGAATATCTAGGATTTACAGTGCATACCTATGATCCCTGGGATTTTTGCGGCCAGACAGGTTCCAACAGTTTTTACTCAAGTACTTCGGTCATGGTAAGCGAAGTATCCGGTACCATCAATGATGTAGCCGATTACAGTGAATCCCTTGGAGTGGCTCTGCACTATGGAGAATTTGGTGTGGGACGTGATGGCAATCAAGCAGAAAGGAACACCGATCTCGTCCGGGAATACTACCGGACTGTAGCGCAGACCGCTTTAGATAGGGCTATTCCGGTATCTGTGTGGGATGATCGAGGTTGGTTCGGCATGGTTGAGGGGAACGGCAGCGGAGGTTTCCAGTTTCTCTATAACATTGCTACCTATATGATTGAGCAGCAATAGTATAACCGGTGTAAATCGGCTTCAAAAATTTAACAACATAAAGCCCGCGGGGAATTATCCCGATGGGCTTTTTTTAAAATATTTTTACCAATTTTATCTGATTATTCTTTTAGGCAATGTTGTTTTCCTTAATTCTTCGGAATATAATAGAGTGATCCAATTAAATAGAAAGAGGTAAAAATATGATTAAAAAGCTATTAATTATTTTCTTTGTTGTTCTTTTGTTTTCCTGTGCCGATAGCAGCAGTGGTTCAACCATTGATTATGGTGACTCCCATATGCCAGGCAGCGTAGAGCTGGATGATGCTAACTGGAGTATTACCTTCCAAGACGATTTTGAAGGTACCGGTGATGCCGATTCAAGTAAATGGGAACAGCAGGAGTACAATCGACGCAACAATGATAATGGACCAGATGGTTATTGGGATGCGGATTATGTTTCTTTAGACGGTAGTGGAAACCTGGATATCTCGGTGGATGAAATTGACGATAGGAATGGAGATGGTGACAGTACCGATTATGCAACGGCAATGGTTCGCTCCAAGGGGTATTTTTCCCAAACCTATGGAAAGTTTGAAGCCAGTTGTCAGTTGCCTGAACAATCCGGTTGGTGGGTAGCCTTCTGGCTATTTCCCGATGATGGAACAGAACCTGTCGGGGGGACCTATGGAACTGGAACTGACGGTACAGAAATCGATATTATGGAAGCCTGGGGCTGGACAGATTCTATTCAGAGTGCTTTGCATTACGACGGCTATGGAGATCAGCATGTCAGTATTTCCTATAAGCAGGAAGTGTCTGGGGTCAGTGATGGATTTCATACCTATTCCCTGGTTTGGACCCCCGCACAATATGTCTTTTATGTAGATGATGTGGAAACCTATAGAGTCACCGATGCCGATTTTATATCTCATGTTCCTTCCTATGTAAAATTGACCGGTGAAATTTTGACAGCAGATTGGGCCCTAATGGATAGCTGGGCCAGCAGCCTGCCCGATGACTATGGCCCCGATCATTTCTTGGTGGATTGGGTCCGGGTCTATGAATATCAGACTCCTGATACTGAATAGTTTTTCCAAGGTGTACTAAAATAGGGGGCTGTTGCAAAAGCCCCCTTTAAGCCATAGGGGTATCTTCGGCCATTCCATTGTTTATGATGAAAGAGTAAGATATTTGATGTAGAGGATATTAGATTTTTTTATTATAATTATTGCATTGGAGGCTGATTATGGAATATCGAGCAAGTCATATTTTAGTTAAGGACCGTGGCCTGGCCCAGCAATTGGTTAAGCGTTGCAAACAAGGGGTGGACTTTTCGGCTTTAGCTCGGGAATTTTCCACTTGTCCCAGCAAAAGCAAAGGCGGTGATTTAGGTTGGTTTGGACCGGGCAAAATGGTTCCCCGATTTGAACAGGCCTGTCAGAGGCTGTCCATGGGCCGTATCAGTGATGTTGTACAAACACAATTTGGTTATCATGTTATAAAGTTGACAGGGAAGAGATAATTATTCGTAATAATGGCCTATGGAAAGTGGAATTTTTAACATTTCCAGGCTTATAGCAGGCATAATATTGAAAAAAATAAAATTATTATACTAAAAATAGTGCATTTCCCATTGTATGATTTTACAGAATAGTGTAGTTTATTTTAAGTTAATTGAGTCTGATCTTTTTCCTATCTTTGATTATTAAATTTTCATACTTGGTTGTATTTTTTTTAAGGTCCGCTTATAGCGTAAGAGGAGTAGTTATGTCTACAAATATTTATGTAGGAAACATGAGTTTCAATGCCCATGAGAATGACCTGCAGGATCTATTTGCCCAGTATGGTGAAGTTAGTAGTGTTAGAATCATATCCGATAGGGATACAGGCCGATCAAAAGGTTTTGGTTTTGTAGTAATGGAAGACAGCAGTGCTGCTGAAGCTGCCATTTCTTCATTAAACGAATCTGAATGGTTAGATCGAAAAATTGTTGTAAACGTAGCAAGAGAAAGAACCCAAAGGTTCTAAGTCTTTTAGTTACTGTTAAACATAAAAACAGCAGCCCAAGGGCTGCTGTTTTTTTTATCCCCGGAGGACAATATGGCCCGAACAAATTATTCCTATGCTAAACGACAACAGGAAATAAAAAGACAAAAAAAGAAACAGGAAAAACTTCAACGGAAGATTCAAAAAAAGAATGCCATGGATGAAGGTGTTGAATCTGTGGACCCCTATCTGGCAGATCTTATGGGAATGCAGGACGAACCTACGGAAAGTTCAGAGGAAGAGCAATCCTCCGAGGAAAACACCTCCGAAACAGAATCCAAGGATACGGAATAAATCCTAAATGTAATGTTGATAATTCATGGTTATGTTATTCACAATAAAAATTATCCCCTTGTTTCCTAGAAATATATTTCCACCATTCATATAATTAGATATTTTTCGAATCTCAATCTAATCTTTATCCCTTAAATACAAAAGATTGCAGCACCGTCTGCTGGGAGTTTCCGCCGATATGTATGATGAATCTCCCCGGTTCAGACCGGTATTGTAAATCTATAGCAAGGAATCTAAGGGATTTTTCGGTAATATTAAAGATAATCTCTTTGGATTCTCCCGGATCAAGAATTATTCTCTGAAAATCCTTTAATTCCTTTACCGGCGGTGCTGATGAACGTATTACATCACCAAGGTAACATTGAACCACTTCAGTCCCCCTGTATATTCCTTTATTCCTTAAAGTTATAGAAGCTTGAAGTGTCATATCCCTACTCAGGGTAGTGCTGCTTAATGTGATTTCAGAATATTGAAAAGTGGTATAACTTAGTCCGTAGCCGAAGGGGTAGAGCGGGCTATTGGGGCTGTCTAGATAATGGGTGCACCAACGCAAATTGGGTTTATAGGGACGGCCGGAACTTTTGTCGCTGTAATACACTGGTATTTGCCCCACCGACCGGGGAAAGCTAATGGGTAATTTACCTGATGGGTTATAGTCTCCAAAAATTACATCGGCCATGGCGTGTCCTGCCTGATGTCCCAAATGCCAGCATTGAAGAATTGTGGGTATATGATTGTCCAGCCAAGTGAGATTCAGCGGTCGTCCGCTTTGAATTAGAGCTGCCATGGGTTTTCCAAGTTTTAATAATTCACTTACCATATGTTGTTGTCCACCAGGTATTTCTAAACTAATACGACTGCGGGCTTCTCCTATCATTTCCAGGGGTTCCCCCAAGGCTAGAAGGATCATATCTGCTTTCCGGGCAGCCTCTATGGCCTCTGAAAGCTGTCCTGTATCCTCATCCATAGGATTACAGCCCCGAGCATTAATCAGGCGGATTTCTGTTCCTTTTATACGATTTTCAAGGCCTTCTAGAAGACTGACTACCTGGTCATAATGACTACCTCCAAAGGCCCATTCTCCCCTGGGAGTTAAATTATCATCGGCAAAGGGGCCAATTACAGCCAGAGTCTTTATACTTTCATTCAAGGGGTGTAACTGATTTTGATTTTTTAAAAGAACTATAGATTCCCTGGCAATCTTTCTTGCTGTATCTCTATATTCTGGTCGAAAAACCCATTGGGCCTCCCTTTGTTTATCCAGATAAAGAAAGGGATCTTTCATAAGTCCCAGGGCATGCTTTATTCGTAATATACGGCGTACTGCCCGGTCTATCATTTTTATATTGATTTTACCCTGATTGAGCAATTCTTCGCCATGGATTAACAGGCTTTGGGATACCATATCCATATCCAGGCCGCCTTTGATGGCCAACTCTCCCGCATGCTTGATATTTTCAGCAACTCCATGGTTTACCATTTCTCCCACAGACGTATGGTCACCGATCACAAAACCTTCAAAGCCCCATTCATCACGCAATATCTGATTTAAAAGAAAGCTGTTGCAGGAGCAGGGAATGCCGTTAAGATCGTTAAAGGCCACCATTACCGTGGCTGCTCCCGCATCTATTCCTGCTTTATATCCTGGGAGGTAAATTTCTCGTAGCCGTTGTTCTGACATATCCACCGTATTGTAATCCCGGCCGCCTTCCACTGCTCCATAGGCTGCAAAATGTTTTATACAGGCCGCCATGCTATGGGGATTACTTAGATCATCGCTCTGGAAGCCCTTTACCCTGGCCTCGGTGATCCGGCCGTTGTACCAGGGGTCTTCTCCGTTACTTTCCATCACCCGGCCCCACCTGGGATCACGTGAAATATCTGCCATGGGTGCATAGGTTAATCTTACCCCCATGGCGGCCCCTTCTTTGGCGGCTATGGCAGCCGTTTCTTTCACCGCTTCAAGGTTCCAGCTGCATGCTTCGGCCAAGGGAATTGGAAAAATAGTTTCAGTGCCATGGATGATGTCAGCTGCAAAGAGCAAGGGGATTCCCAGCCGAGATTGTTCCACGGCGATTTTCTGCAGATGGGTGAGTTTTTTCACTCCCCGGATATTCTGAAGTCCGCCAACCTTGCCTGATTTTAGTGCGGCCTCCATGTCTACTTCCTTCCCGTCGGGCCCCATCATATGGCCGCCCTGAGCCGTCATATTCAATTGACCTAACTTCTCTCCCAGGGTCATGCTTTTTATCATTTCATCGATTTCATTATCGTATTTTTTGAAGTTCATCTCGGGCTCCCATGATATATTAAAATCCATTAAAGGGCTTATAATTTTTAGAGTTTTACACCCTAGGCAAATCAACATAATTTATTGAGAATGATTGTTCAAGGGTTTTCTATTTCAAGGAGAAAGTGTTTGAACCCCTTCAGTTCTTGAATTAAAATTAAACAATGAAGGTAAACTGTTTATGCTTTGATAGATGCTCCTAACAGAAGCTAGGGGATTATCTAATGTTGAGTATCAGGGATTTTAATATTGTAGGATCTTCGACCCAATTAAAAAATCCGGGAGTATTATGGAAAAAGACAGATATATACGCCTCATTAATTTAGGAGATATTTATGGCAGATAAGGATAGCAAATCATTTATAAACGCCCTAAAAACCGGGGATAGATCTTTAATGGACAGGATCCCCAAGGCCGATGTTCATAGCCATGCAGCCCTTGGGGGAGATTTTAATCGCTGGGTAAAAAAAGAGGGACTGGATTTAAAGGAAGGGACCCACAGTTTTCCTGATTTTACCGTCTTTCAGGATTTGGTGGATAACATATTTACCTATCCCTATGGAACACCATCTTCTCAGCAACAGATTTCCCGTTTTCTAAGTCTTTATGGTGCCACCTACGAAAATGCCATAGCCCATGGAGTAAGTTATATCGAACCCGGTTATGATTCTCCCTTGCTGGATCATTTTAACGGAGATATAAAAGCCATGGTAAGGGTCCTAAAGGAACAGATGGATTCTTATTCCCAGCAAATAACCATTCGCCCGGATATCGGTATCATCCGAGTATTTGAAAGGAAGGACATTGAACATACCATTTATCCCTGTATTGAGTCGGGTATTTTTAACGCCCTGGATATTTTTGCCGATGAGCGTCATGGGCCTCCGGAGGATTTTGTAGATGTCTTTAAAGCAGCCAAAAAGGCCGGCATGAAACTAAAAGCCCATGCCGGTGAATTACTGGATGCAAATTATGTTCGACGCAGTGTAGAGCTGCTGGATTTGGATGAACTTCAGCATGGCATTGCCGCTGCCCAGTCTACCGAGGTAATGAAATTTCTGGTGGATAGGAATATAAGGCTGAATATTTGCCCATCCAGCAATGTGCAGCTTTGCACCACCGAAAGCTATGCCGCCCATCCTTTGCGCATTCTTATGGATAACGGAGTTAAATGCTGCATCAATTCCGATGATGCCATTATCTTTGGTCAAAGCTGCAGCGACGAATATTTTAACCTTTATCAAACCGGATTATACAGTGCTGAAGAGCTGGATCAATTGAGGCTTAACGGATTTCCCCAGGGCAGGTAATGAAGAAATACTTCATCACCTGCTTATCTCCAAACACCTAATCTCTACTTCAGATCAAAACGGTCAAGATTCATTACCTTGTCCCATGCCTTAACAAAGTCCTTGAGGAATTTCTCCTTAGAATCCTCACAACCATACACCTCTGCTTGAGCCCGGAGCTGAGAATTTGAGCCAAAAAGAAGATCGACTCTTGTGGCTGTCCATTTTCTTTTACCGGTGGAACGATCTACTCCTTCAAACTCGTCCCCCTCTTTTGAAAGAGCTTTCCATTCCGTATTCATGTCAAGTAAATTGACAAAGAACTCATTGGTCAGAGTTTCCGGTTTTTCGGAAAACACTCCATGCTTTGAGTTTCCGTAATTGGCACCCAGAACGCGTAATCCGCCGATAAGAACCGTCATTTCAGGAGCTGTTAGACTTAGTAATTGTGTTTTATCAAGAAGCAGTTCTTCTGGCGAAACACTGTATTTCGTTTTCTGGTAGTTTCTAAATCCATCTGCACAAGGTTCAAGAACAGAAAAAGAATCTGCATCTGTATTGTCCTGCGTCGCATCTGTTCGCCCGGGAGTAAATGGAACTTTGATGTCACTGCCTGCATCTTCAGCAGCTTTTTCAATGGCAGCACATCCGGCCAGGATGATCAGGTCGGCAATGGATATTTTTTTTCCACCAGACTGGCTACCGTTGAATTCCCTTTGAATTGCATGAAGTTTCTGAAGTACTTTCTTCAATAGATCCGGTTGGTTTACTTCCCAATTCTTTTGGGGCGCAAGAACTATCCTCGCTCCGTTTGCACCTCCGCGGTAATCGGAACTACGAAATGTTGATGCCGATGCCCAAGCGGTTGAGACCAGCTCAGAAACAGACAACCCTGATGCGAGTATCCTTTTCTTAAGATCAGCTACATCCTGTTGATTTACCAATTCATGGTCCACCGCTGGTACCGGATCCTGCCAGATCAATGATTCACGGGGAACTTCCGGTCCCAAATAACGAGTTACTGGCCCCATATCCCTATGGGTTAATTTAAACCATGCCCTTGTAAAGGCATCTGTAAATTTTGCGGGATTTTCAAGATATCCCCGAGCAATCTTTTCATAGACGGGATCAAATTTTAGCGAGAGGTCAGCGGTTGTCATCATTGGTCGATGTTTTATAGTTGAATCATGAGCATCTACAATCATATCCTCTTCCTCTGTATCCTTTGCCAGCCAGATATAGGCTCCCGCCGGACTTTTGAGCAATTCCCACTCATATTTAAAGAGCATTTTCAAATAACCGCTGTCCCACTTTGTGGGATTGGGTTTCCATGCGCCTTCGATTCCGCTGCTGATGGTATCGCCGCCCATTCCGCTTTTATAACTGCTCTTCCAGCCAAGACCTTGCTCTTCTATGGCGGCAGCTTCGGGTTCTGGTCCAACCAGAGAAGGATCGCCCGCACCATGACATTTCCCGAAGGTATGTCCTCCGGCAATCAACGCGACAGTTTCCTCGTCATTCATAGCCATCCGTGCAAATGTGGTTCTTACGTCTTTTGCAGATTCTATTGGAATGGGCTCTCCATTAGGTCCTTCAGGATTTACATAAATAAGTCCCATCTGTACTGCAGCAAGAGGGTTTTCCAGATTCCTTTCTCCTTTATAACGTTTGTCCTCAAGCCATTCTGTTTCAGTACCCCAGTAAATGTCTTCTTCGGGTTCCCAAATGTCCTCCCGCCCTCCGGCAAAACCAAAGGTTTTTAATCCCATGGACTCCAGTGCGCAGTTGCCTGCAAGAATCATTAAATCTGCCCAGGAGATTTTTTTGCCATATTTCTGTTTTATGGGCCAGAGGAGCCGACGAGCTTTATCGAGGTTAACATTGTCAGGCCAACTATTGAGGGGAGCAAATCGTTGATTACCCTTATTGCCGCCACCCCGGCCATCGCTGTGTCGGTAGGTTCCTGCACTGTGCCATGCCATTCGGATGAAAAGTGGACCATAATGTCCATAATCGGCAGGCCACCAATCCTTGGAATCGGTCATGACTGCATAAAGATCTTGTTTCAAGGCTTTAAAATCTAGTTTCTTGAATTCCTCAGCGTAGTTAAAATCCTGATCCATGGGATTTAAATTTGAGGGATTCTGATGAAGAATCTTCAAATCTAACTGATTGGGCCACCAATCTCTGTTGGAAGTACCTTTAGCTGCTGAATGACCTATAGCTCCGGTTACTGGACACTTACCCACTTCACTCATAATATTTCCTCCTCATTCAGGGTGACAATACCTGTTAAGGTATGCTTTATAAGGAAGTTCTTGGTGTTTTGAAGATCATTACGGTGCTTACTACATTTTCCCTTGCTGCACCTCAATTGTTAAAGAATCCTTTGAGACCGGGCTCCATGGCTAATTATACTTCCTCTGCTAATTAGTTTATCCATAAAAGATTGAAAATCAAGGGTGCCCAGAATAAGCACTTTCATGTTCAGAGAGAATATATCGAAATTGAATATAATCACCCTCAATCAAAAGCCTGTAGAGCATGTCAATTTCAGTGCCTCCGGATATTTCCTTTGATAAATAATAGAAATCTTCTATGCTCTACAGATCCAAAACGTCCCGGTTTATTTCAGTATACTGCTGAATAAGGTCCAGGTAGAAAAATCCTTCCTCCGCGGTGGGTTCCAATTGGGTCCCTTCGCCAAAGTCATTCCAGGTTACCAATTGTAGATAATCCAGGTTATGAAGGTAGGCCAAGTTTAGTAGATCTTTAAAGCGTTGCCCCCCCTCCGCTGGAAAATCCGGATAGTATTCCCCTGTCTGTGCGATGTCATAATAATCCTTAAAACGAGGGAAAGCACTGCCAATGGTGATTCCTCCGGTACTGCTTTGATGGATATACCATTGTTGGATTTCTTCACTATTGCCCACCCAACTGAAACCTCCCTGTACAAACTCCTCATCGTGGTACCAGAGATAGATTATTTGAGGCAAACCGAATTGCCAGGGAAAGGAATGCCATAGTTGAGAATCTCTATAAATACACCGTCAATTCCCGCTGCCTTCATCAATAAAGCATGATAACGTAATACTGCCAAATCTGTGGAATCATAAGGGCCTATCAAGGGGGTAAAGTATGATGCAATATTCCGATTTCCTTGAGCATTGATCTGTTCCGGATCACAATAATTCATGGTCCAATGATAACCCCAGCTATCTCTTATTTCAGGAGTATTAAACCAAGGCATATAGTGAACCCAAATGGATTGGTAATTAACATTGGGATTATCATTATTTTTACAAAAAAGCAGGGCAGGATAAAGGAGAATGTGGAATATTAAAAATATTCGAACAATCATGGAAGCTCCTTGAATCTAATTGTAGTATATTTTTTCCCTGCAATTCTAAAAAAGTAGAAATTCCTATGAGAAATCATTTTTATGAATAACTTTCTTGTTTATTAAATGTCATTTATTTTATTATTGGACAAATATTGCCATCTAGTCTAATCTGAATATAGAGAGGAAGAGATCCCCATGACCAATAAGATATTTGGTGATAATTTACATTTGAGTACTGCAGTTATAACGCTGGATAGTACCACTTCTCAGATGCAGATTATTGTTTCCGACGAATATATCAGAGCTCTTCAGTTTCAAAAGGTATTGAGGAAACAACGGTGCTTTTCAGTCAGTGGCGATCTTTTATATTCTTTACTCAGTGAACTGTTAGATCATATCAATGGTATATTTCAGAGAATCCTTCTTACCGAAGTGGAAATCGATGATGAAAATAAAACCATGCTTTTCCTAAGAAAATTCTCTCGGTCATCGGAAATCATTTCCAATAAATTATCCATCATACAATCCCGTGAAAAAATGAAAAACCCCAAGGAAGACTTTGAAT
>JAQICO010000182.1 GCA_027858495.1 Spirochaetaceae bacterium | reverse complement strand
TTATCATATTTAAACATAATGATATGTTTCTTCCCCAGTGAATGAAACATCCCAGGAGGCCCCCAATGAATCCAAAAGAAAAACTGCTACGTGACCTGATGAAAGAGAAAATTCTCTTTCTCGACGGGGCCATGGGTACTATGATCCAGAACAAGGGATTAGCCCAGGCGGATTACCATGGAAAAGAATTTAAAGATCATCCGGTGAACCTCAAGGGAAACAATGAAATGTTGAGCCTAACCCGGCCGGATATAATAAAGGAAATTCACTGGGCCTTTTTAGAGGCCGGTGCAGATATATTGGAGTGCAATACCTTCAATGCCACCACGGTGAGCCAAGGGGAATACGGTACCCAGGATTTGGTCTACCGTCTGAATAAAGAGGGTGCCCGGTTGGCGGTGGAATGCGCTCGGGAGATGACCCAGAAGACTCCCGGAAAACCCCGATTTGTCGCAGGGATTCTTGGGCCTACCAGCAAAACACTTTCCATCTCCCCAAAGATGGAAGACCCGGCCTATCGGGATATCAGCTTTCAGGATTTAGCAGCCAGCTACAAAGATTCTGCCGCCGCCCTGATTGAAGGCGGAGTGGATCTTCTGATGATTGAAACCATCTTTGATACCCTAAATGCCAAGGCCGCCATTTACGCCTTGAAGCAGCTCTTTGATGAGAGGGGAGAAAGCCTTCCCATCATGATATCCGGCACCATCACCGATGAAAGCGGTCGTACTCTTTCCGGTCAGACCGCCGAGGCTTTTTATCTATCCGTGGCTCATGCAGAACCTCTTTCTGTGGGATTTAACTGTGCCTTGGGAGCCGATAAAATGAGACCCCATGTAGCGGCCGTCTCCCATATGGCTCCCTGCGGAATTTCCACCCATCCCAATGCCGGGCTTCCCAATGAATTGGGAGAATACGACGAGAGTCCTCAAAATATGGCAAGGATTTTGGGCGAATTTGCCCAGGCTGGCGAGGTCAATATTGTTGGAGGATGCTGCGGCACCACTCCCGAACATCTAAAAGCCATTGTGGACAAACTCACACCCATGGCTCCCAGAGAAATTCCTCAGCCCAAGGTGATAAGCAACTATAGCGGACTGGAACCGCTGATTCTTCGACAGGACAGCCTTTTTCTAAATGTGGGTGAACGTAATAATGTCTCGGGTTCCAGGAAATTCGCCCGGCTTATCCGAGAAAAACAATACGATGAAGCCCTGGAAATAGCTCGTGAACAGATTGATAACGGTGCTAACATCATCGATATCAACCTGGATGATGCTCTGTTGGAATCCAAAGAAGAGATGAGCCATTTTATCCGTCTGCTGGCATCGGAGCCCGAGATCTCCAAGGTTCCCTTTATGGTGGACTCCTCCAAATGGGAGGTGCTCCTAGAAGGACTTCGCTGGATTCAGGGCAAGGCCATCGTAAACTCCATCAGTTTGAAGGAAGGTGAAGAAGAACTGATCCATCGTGCTAAAGAACTGCGCCGATTTGGTGCCGCCGCCGTGGTGATGGCCTTTGACGAGAAGGGCCAGGCCGACAGTCTGGAAAGAAAACTGGAGATATGCCGCAAGACCTATAAAGTTCTCACTGAAAAAGCCGGATTCCCCCCGGAGGATATCATTTTCGATGTAAATGTCTTTGCCGTGGCCACAGGAATTGAGGAACATAGAGATTACGCCAACGCCTATATTCAGGCCATTGAGATACTAAAAAAAGAACTGCCCCATGCCCGTTACAGCGGAGGAATCAGTAATGTTTCCTTCAGTTTCCGCGGGAATAATTACATCCGGGAGGCCATGCATTCGGTATTTCTATATTATGCCGTCAAAGCAGGGCTGGACATGGGAATTGTCAACGCTTCCCAACTGACGGTCTACGACGATATACCCGAGGATCTTCGGGTACTCATAGAAGATGTAATGCTGAACCGCCGGCCCGAAGCCGATGATGAACTATTGGAAAAGGCCGGAGAATATGCAGGACAGGGAGGCAAAGATGCCGCCAAGGATCTTTCCTGGAGAGAGGGCACCCTTGAGGAACGTATCACCCACAGTCTGGTTAAAGGCATCATCACCTTTTTAGAAGAGGATGTTACCGAGGCCCTGGATGTTATGGCTCCTTTGAAGATCATTGAAGAATTACTCATGGCCGGGATGAACCGGGTGGGAGAACTCTTTGGAAGCGGTAAGATGTTTCTTCCTCAGGTGGTAAAAAGCGCTAGGGTTATGAAACGGGCGGTGGCCCAGATCGAACCTCTCTTGGAGAAGGATGCCCAATCCAGCAGCCGGGGCCGGGTGGTTCTAGCCACCGTTAAGGGTGACGTTCACGATATCGGAAAAAATATCGTGGGGCTGGTATTACAGTGTAACGGCTATGAAGTCTTCGATTTGGGTGTGATGGTTCCCCCTGAAAAAATTATTCAGGCAGCCAGGGACCATGACGCCCAGGTGATTGCCCTGAGCGGACTGATTACACCTTCCCTGGATGAAATGGCTCATATGGCCGCAGAAATGGAACGGCTGGATTTTCATATTCCTCTTTTTGTAGGCGGTGCCACCACCAGTAAAATGCACACCGCTCTAAAGATTCATCCCAATTATCACAATCCGGTCATTCATACCACCGATGCCTCCCGGGTGGTGGGAATGATGGCCAAGGTTCTGAATCCGGAACATCGAGAGGAATTTTGGGGGAATCTGAAAGAGGAATACAAACAGATGGTGGCCACTCGAGAGGCCATGTTAAAGAAACAGCAGGAAGATTTAGCCCTGGGTCAATCCAAGGGAGATGAACATATTTTTTCTCTGGATTGGAAGGGCTATGCTCCGCCCAAACCTCAGCTATCCCAGGATATTTTTTATAGAGAGTTGAAACCCAGCGAGCTGATTCCCTACATCGATTGGGCCTATTTTTACAAAGGCTGGGGATTTAAAGGAAATCTCAAAAATCTGGAAGAAGATTCAGAAAAGGGGCAAGAAGCGGCCAAGGTTAAGGCCCATGCCCTGGAACTGATTCAGCGGCTGGATAGAGAAAACTTTAAGGTTAAGGCCAGCGCTGCCTTCCGACCTGCCCATGGCGATGGTAAGAATCGCATCACCGTGGAAGAGCAAGGCAAAGAGCTGAACTTCGATTTTCCCCGTCAGAAAAAGGGGAATCCCCGCTTCTGTCTGGCTGATTTTATCGCTCCCAAAAAGGAAGGAATCGACGACTGGCTGGGCTTTTTTGCCTGTACCGCCGGAGATCTGACCGAGGTCTATGTACAGCGTTACCGTAAAGAGGGTGACGACTATAATGCCATGTTGGTTCAACTGGTTTCGGACCGTCTTGCAGAAGCCGCAGCAGAATGGCTTCATTATGAAGTCCGTACAAAGCTCTGGGGCTATGATACAGAGGAAAAACTGGAATTGGACCGCCTGCTCAAGGAAAATTACCGTGGTATACGACCGGCCCCGGGTTACAGCAGCTGTCCCAACCATGAGGATAAAAAGCCCATCATTGAAATGTTGGACCGGGGGAATGGCTTGAACATCACCTTGACAGAAAGTTTTATGATGGTACCGGCAGCCAGTGTCTGCGGATATTTTTTCAGTCATCCTGAATCGGTTTATTTTTCAGTTTAAGGATCTTAATAGAAGGATATTTTTATGTTTGCAGAAAATGTACTTAGTGTTTTACAGAGAAATCTTTCCGATATAAAAAGCTTAGTTGAAGCTATACCGGGAGACCATTTGTGTGATCAATCTTCTTCATTTCCCCCTGAGACACTGTGTCATCCTATCTGGACCTTAGGGCATCTTTGTGGCTCTTTAAATGGTATGCGGGAAGAACTGAGGGACGACTTCTCTTTGCATCCCGGTAGAAGCAAAGAATGGGATCAGCTTTACGGTCAATACAGTGACCCTCAGGCTGATCCCCATATATACCATTCAAAAGATGAATTATTAAGCAAACTGGATTTTTCCTTTGAGTTGGTTAAATCCAGAATGCTGCAAATAGATAGAAAGGAATGGGAAGGCCCCATGCCCGATGAGCGCTACCATGAGATCTTTCCCAGTCTGGCACATGTAACCGCCAATAATTTTATTGAACATAGTTCAACCCATCTTAAATTGTTGATTCTTTGGCGGTTTTACCTGTTAAGATATTAAACAAAAACCGCCCCCTTCAGGGCGGTTCAAATAGGGGAGAGGTTAAACTCTCAACGGAACAATTTTTTAATGATGAATAAAATTATTTCTTTTTGTTTATCATGATGGTCTGCGCTTTGGCTTCTTCCTTCTTGGCTAACTCTAAGGTTAAAATGCCCTTTTCAAAGGTGGCCTGAATGTTTTTTTGATCTACATTACGTGGTAGAACAAAACTTCTTTTAAAGTGACGGTAATTTCTTTCCTTAACCAAGTATTGGGGTGAAGAATCTTCGATTTCACTTTTCTTTTCAGCAGAAAGGGTTAGAAGATTATCTTCCAACTTCACTTCCACTTCTTCTTCACTATACCCTGGAAGTTCTGCGTCGATGAAGTAGGAATTTTCCTCTTCTCGAATATCTACAGCAGGTTTATTGGTATAGCTTACTGCATCACTGCTGATCAACTGATTCATCAGACTATCCATCTGATTCCACACCGAATGGTTGTTTTTGGTTGCTAAATATCTCATTTTTTCCCTCCTGGAAATTTTTTTTTTGTTACTAACTATTAAGCATAGATCGTGCCAAATTATTGCTTATATTTTCTATTTTGTTTTACAGGAAGTAAATAATATATCTTTATGAAACTTAGTCACTCCAAGTCGGAAAATATCTATGGCAGGAAAGGGTAAATATGAGGGAAATATCTGTTGAGTGTGTCATAAGTACGCGTTGGGTCTTTACGTCGGTTGTAGAGTTGAGTCATCTGGGTATATTCTCATTCATTTCATTTTTAAGTGGGGTGTAATTATCTCATTGTGGGTGGAATTGCTGGGGATGGG
>JAQICO010000068.1 GCA_027858495.1 Spirochaetaceae bacterium | reverse complement strand
TGTAAGTATTTCCGCCATCTTTGAAATACTAAACTTTCCCTTGGAATTTCATCGGCAATTTGTTTTGGAAGAAGTATTCGGTTTTAATAAAATGAATTTAAAACTCTATATAATGGATAAAATAAAGCAGACAATTCTTTCAATAGTTCTATCCCTTCCACTACTATGGGGCTTAATAACCTTTCTAGAAAAGACTGGCAACTTGTGGTGGCTCTATGCTTGGGGGGCCTTTGTATGTTTCCAAATGATAATATATTTTCTTTATCCCGTGGTCATTGCTCCCATTTTTAATAAATTCACCCCTCTAGAAGAGGGAGAATTACGCCAGCGTTTAGAAGATCTTTCAAAAAAATGCGGTTTTACCAATCAGGGAATATTCATGATGGACGGAAGTAAACGTTCATCCCATTCCAACGCCTATTTTACAGGCTTTGGAAGATTTAGACGTATAGTATTATTTGATACACTTATAGAACAATTGACCATAGACCAATTGGAAGGTGTCTTGGCCCATGAAATTGGCCATTATAAAAAAAGACATATCTTAAAACGCATGGTGAGCAGTATGTTTATAATGGGAATTTTCTTTTTTCTTTTGCACCTATTAAAAGATCAGGCAGCTCTATATCAAGCCTTCCGCTTCAGTGGTCCTTCTTTAGAGGCATTGCTCATAATTATAGGTTTTTGTTCCTCTCCCATAGGATTTTTATTCACTCCAATAAACACAGGAAGATCCAGAAAACACGAATTCCAGGCAGATAGCTACAGCTATGAAATAGTTGGCTCAGCCGAACCCCTGATTGGAGCTCTGTTAGGCCTGAGTAAAAAAAATCTAAGCAACTTAACTCCCCATCCTTTATATAGCAATTTCTATTATAGCCATCCCACCTTGGCTGAACGTAGATCGGCCTTGCTAAAACTTCAGGGTACATCAGATGATAAGCCCCCTGAAAATTGAGGGACTTCCAAGAATATTTCAACCTTGGAAGAAAAAAATAGAGGCGGGCTGTGCTGTGGGCTTCAGAGAAAATAACAGCCGGGCAAGTTTAGCCTTTCAAGATGGGACGCCCAAGGATGAAACCGTAAAAAATAGGCAGGACTTCTGCCAGCAAATAGGATTATCTAAAAATAATTTTTATTGGTTAAATCAATGTCATAGCAGCGAAATACACACAATCCGGCCTAAAGATCTTACTCTTAATAGAGAATTCTTCCCACCTTCGGGGGATGGGTTGATTACGGAAATTCCCAATATTTGCATGTCAATATTTACAGCGGATTGTGTTCCAATCCTTTTTTATGACCCCAAAAACCATATCGCTGCAGCTGTTCATGCTGGTTGGCGGGGAACAATCCAAGGAATTGCCTTAAAAACAATAATTCAATTAACCAGGGACTTTGGAAGCCAGGCAGGAGATATCAGGGGCTACATAGGGGCGTCGGCAAGCCCCTGTTGTTATCAAGTAGGTCTAGAGCTTGTTCAAACCTTTAATGAAAAATTCCACGATTCAAAGAAAGTGGTATTATTTAAAAAAGGCCATGGTTATATAGATTTAAAAGAAGCCAATAAAGTAATTCTTCTTCGTGCAGGGCTTAAGGAAGAACATGTTGAAACTTCTGCCCATTGTACCATCTGTAGCAGACTTGAACTTCCCTCTTTTCGAAGAGAAGCTGATCAAGCAGGACGCTTAACCAGCTTCATAATGTTAAAATAATGTTTTAGAGTCTATTTTCCAAATATTCGACCCAAAAATCCCTTTTTCTTAGGTGGGTCAACTTTTTCCTTAGAATCATTGGAATTATTTTCCGAATTCTTGGAGACTGTTTTTTTGGGAGATTTTCTTTTATTAAGTGATTTCCCTTTTCCCGATTTCACAGAATCTTTGGACGGTTTACCCTTACCTGGTTTATTTTCCGTTTCAGAAACATTGCTAGGCTTAAAGTCCTCTCCATATTTCTTGCGGTAATACTCCAATCGGCTATCCATGGATGATTGACTATTAATATTCTTTTCAACATTAGGTCTATCTTTCTGAGGATAAGAACGGTCTGTGCGACCTTTATTATTTCCTTTAGGAGAATTAGTTTTTTTTCTCTGGGGTTTCCCCGTTGATCTAGCTGATTTAGCAGCTCTGGAACCTTTGTCTTTATCAAAATGATCCATGGAACCTGCAACCTGACTGACTGCAGATACAACTTGAGGAGAGGGTTTCAAAGATCCTCGGTCTCTGTTGTTATTGCCATCCCGATTGCTTGTAGATCCTCCAAGGGGCCCTCTATCGGGTCGTGCACCACCAGAATTTCCACCATCGCTACGGCCACGATTTGAATTCCCTCGTTCTGAATTACCTCTATCGGGTCTGCCTCGACCTGAACTACTTCTATCGGGTCTGCCTCGGCCTGAACTACCTCTATCGGGTCTGCCTCGACCTGATCGGCTATCCCGATTACGATCTTTGATAGTTCCGTCACGCTTAAGGTCGTTCAGCCGAAATCTCATTCCTCGGCTTTTATCTGCTTCATAAAGATCTTCTTCAGCCCAGACCACAGGAATTTTACCATCTATATATGCTTCTACGGCGTTTAAGCCCAATACAAATTCTTCACAGGCTAAAGTAATAGAACGTCCTTTCTTTCCAGCACGGGCCGTTCTACCTATTCGATGAACATAATTCTCCGCATCGTTGGGGACATCATAATTCACCACAAGAGGCAAGTCTTCTATATGCAGTCCACGGGCTGCTACATCAGTTGCTACGAGAAAGGGAATTTCCCCCTTCTTTACAGCATCTACAATCTGGGTTCTCTTTTTCTGGGGTAAATCTCCGATAAGAAACTTTGCGTTATAACCGTTTTGTTCAAGGCGCATGGCTACTTCATAGACCTTACCCCGGGTGTTACAGAAAATCACCGCTGCTTCGGGTTTATCTCTCTTCAAGATTCCAAGCAGCAGGGACATTTTTTCATCCACGCCGACGTGATACAGCTCCTGTTGAACATTATCCACCGTAACATTTTCTGATTCAATAATGATCTCACCAGGTTCACGCATATGTTCCCAGGTTAGGTTGGCCACCCTTGTGCTGAGAGTTGCGCTGTATAACATGGTTATACGCTCTCCAACAGGTTTCATTTTCTTTAACATAAAGGTTATATCGGGAGCAAATCCCATGTCAAAAAGCCGGTCCGCTTCATCGATAACCACAATACCAATTTGTCCTAGGTCTATTTTTTTGGATTTACTAAAATCAATCAGTCGTCCCGGTGTTCCCACCAAAACGTCCAAACCATCTACCAGTTGTTCTTCTTGTTTTTGATAACCCACTCCGCCGTAAAAGGCACCAATTTTAAAATCTAAATGGCCACCCAAAAGATGGGCTTCTCTTTCTACCTGTATTGCCAATTCCCTGGTGGGAACGACCACTAAAAGCTTAGATCCTTTCAGGCTTTCTTCCTTAAGCATTAATTGAAAACTGCCCAATAAAAAGGCAGCGGTCTTACCTGTACCTGTCTGGGATTGCGCTAAAACATCTCTTTTTTCCTTTAAAATTTTAAAGGTTTCTTCCTGAACGGATGTACAATCCACAAATCCTGCGTCCTGTATACCCTGGGTTAATCTTTCGTCAAAATCAAATTCATCAAATCTCATTATACTCTCACTGGTTAGTCATTTTTGCAGGACCATTTTTTTTCTAAACAGATTTATTATATATTTTTTTCTCTTTAATGTCGATATATAAAGAACAGGAGTGGAAAGAAATACCCCCTAAGCCCCTTACGATTTACCGGGAGTTGAAATATTATTATGAGAACAAGCAAAAAAACACACTATTATCTACTATTGACTCTTTTAGCACCAGTATTAGTCCATGGAGAAAGCTTGATTTGGATGAACAAAACTTCCCAAATATTCAATGGATTGCTACAAAGTATTCACTGGCAAAATATGATCCAAATAATACCTTTGTTTTTTGCGTTAGTATTGATAGCCCTTTTACCCAGTATTGGGAAACGCCAGGGCAGATTGTTTTTTGGTCTTTCCATATTATGCTACATTCTTTGGAATGCCGGTTTGAATCTACCGAACCTTTTTGATTTATCGATAAAGGGAAACAATTGGAACGCCATGTTAATTACATTTTTAAAAAGTAAGAAACATTCGTATTTATAATATTTCATTTCAAATATTTTACATAAAAATAAGATT
>JAQICO010000243.1 GCA_027858495.1 Spirochaetaceae bacterium | reverse complement strand
CAGCAGGATACCATTTTGATCGGAGATCTGGTAGAATATGAAATATTGCAACGCTTGGACCAACTACCAGACCTTTTTGAAGGAGTAAATAAAACATGATCCCTCTTTTCCTTGTTGCTCAAAGTACCATGTTTGACTTTGGAAAAAAGAATGACCCCAAGAGTTTAATAACCTTTGGTATTGTTGTAGGAGTGGCCATTCTTTTTATAGCACTTGCCAATATGGTCTCAGGTAATGGGCCTAACGGTGTCAAAGGTTCTTTACCCAGCGATTTCAGCCGTAGAAAATTCCGCAAAGAGGGTTTTAAAATCGGTTTAACCAAGGATCAATTGAAATTGCTGGAAGGTTTTATTAAAAGTTATTCGGTGCGGCGTCCCTATGACTTACTTAAAAATTCAAGAACCTTGAATAATACACTGGGCAGAGCCCTTCGCGATTTGGGACACATGGAAGCCCCCCCCTCGGTGGTGGAAGCTAGAAAACTTGAACTTTATCGTATAAAACAACTTCTCGAAAGGCTTGAACCCGAAGAAACCCTTATGCAGAGCACCAAAGATCTGTCCCTAAGCCAACGCATAACCATCGAAAAGGATAAGGACAAACGTTTTAATTCCATTATCACAGCCAATCTTAAGGAATTTTACTGTGTCAAAGTACCAACCAATTCCTACGGGGAACAAATTCGCTGGAATAAAGGAACAAAGATAAGTGTATCTCTATGGACTCAAAAGGGAGAAGAGGTACATTTTATATCTAAGTTATTGGGATATAATTCAGTAAAAAAAATAACCAGCATTCTACTGGGGCACTCCAAACGGGTATCCCGTTCTAATTTACGACGTTACAGAAGAAAAAAACTGCAGAGACCAGTCAACGTCTATCCTATTAGAGTCATTGAAAGAATGGAGGGCCGTCGTATAAAAAAAGAAGCCGTGGTAGATAAAAATCTGGGCAGAAGTGGCACCATGATAGATCTATCGGCCGGCGGTTGTGCATTGACCACCACAAAACCCTTAAAAAAGGGAGATATTTGTAAGTTGGTCTTTGAACCGGAACAGGGAAACCCCGTAAACACCTTCGGAAAGGTAGTGGATATTAAGATGCAATCTAGAATAAGGGCCAGTCTCCATATAATGTTTACCCGGGCATCCACCAAGAATCTGAATAGAATCAATGAATTTGTCTATGATTTTCAATAAGTTCTTGTAAGGTGACATTATTGGCATTAGAATTTTTGAATTGAGAAGGGATAATAAATGAAACTACTTAGTATAGAACAAATTATACAAAAACATCAGGATGTTCCTATATATTATCGAAAAGAGTATTCGGCCCATGCTCTATTTGAAAGGATGGTTCATCATCATGAGCAGGTGGAACTGAATTTTGAATTCGGCATTGAGATGGAACCCTCCGGACAAAAAAAGATAGATATAAAAATTCTAGACGAGGTTGATTACCCTATTATGCCGTTGATTCACAGCCTCAAGAAGGAAGTTAAACAGCAGTACGAAGAGGGTAAAATTTCTTGGTAACCTTCCATTCAACAAGACCCGAAGATACGGAGAATTGGGGAAGAATTCTAAGTGAAAAATTGACGGCTGGTGCAGTAATTGGTTTAACAGGCAGTTTAGGTGCAGGTAAATCAGTGGTAACTCGTGGAATCGCCCGGGGATTAGGAATTGAAGGGCCCATTACCAGCCCTACCTATACATTAATTTCTGAATACCATCAGGGTCGGCTTTCTCTATATCATATGGATTTATACCGTATTGAAGATCCTGAAGAATTTGAATTATTGGGTGCTCAGGAATTAATCTATGGGCAAGGAATCTGTATAATAGAATGGTATCAGCTCATAGAAGATTTATTACCGGAGGATTTGATAATAATCGATCTGCAGATAGAACAAGACGGTAGTAGAACCATAAGGATGAATAAAGATTTATGAACACCCTGGCCATGGATTGCTCCACAGAAATATTAAGCTTGACCCTTGAAACAGAAAAGAAGCTACTAACCATAGACCGCAAGGAAGGGTTAAAACATTCAGAAAATCTCATGCCAACCATCGATTGGCTATTCAACCAGGCCTCTTTACAGAAAAAAGACCTTGATCTGATAGTCTGTTCCATGGGGCCAGGCTCCTTCACCGGGCTAAGAATCGCGGTGGCCACGGCAAAGGCTCTTGCCTTGGGTTGTCAAGCATCATGGGTTATGGTGTCCAACTTAGACTGTTACGGAAAAAAGCTTGATTTTTTTAACGGCTTGGTTGTTCCTATCATCGATGCTAAAAAACAGTGTTATTATTCTGCATTCTATCAACAGGGAAGGATTATGAGTCCTTATATGGATATAACCTCGGCAAAGCTCTATGAAAAGCTTCAGGGGCATCAAGTACTATTCACTGGTCCACATTATTCTTTACTTAAGGAAAACTGTCCCTTGGAGAAAGTTTTCTGGGATGACCAGGGAAATCAAGGAATCAGCCCGATTTTATTGGAATTAGGTAAAAATAAATTCCATACTGAAGGGGGGGACTCTTTAGATATCGGTCCCCTTTACCTCAGAAAAAGTGAGGCAGAAATAGCTGCGGGGATGTAAAACCGATGGAAAGAATGGAAAATTGGGACCAACTGAAAGATTTAAATAATCTGGAGAATCTGGATGAGCTGGTTGATCTGGAAGAATTAGAAGAGCTGGAACCTGAAACATCAATAAAAATATCTCTGGAAGACATGCTCAAGGGAAGCGCATTGGATTCTCTTCCTCTACCATCAAACTGGCTTAAATCATCCTCCCCCTTCGAACCCCTTTTCATTTGTGATAACCATTTGGAGCTCCAATGGTATAATTCTTCCTTGGTTGAACTTTTTGGCCCCAGAGAAATGCCCGATGTACACCATCTCTCCCAGCTGATAAAACTACCCCAGGGAGATCAACGATTTCAAAAACTACTATTAGCCCTAAAAAAGCAGGAAAATAATTTTCAATATCAATGCAGCCTGGATGTGGTTATTCCCCAGCGCGGGATGTGCCACTTAGTATTGATGTTACTGCCCTTGATGGGAGATTCAGGCTACCCTACCCACTATTTGGGGATTATACAGGATCAAACAGATCATCAGCGAAGATTAGTATTCCGCACCTTCCAGAGCCTGCTGGAAGCGTCATTGCTCAAGGATAATGATACGGGTAATCATGTAAAGCGGGTAAATGCCTATTCTGGCTTTTTGGCAAAATGTGTAAAGGAAGATGGTCGTTTTTCCCTGGTGAATCATCAATATATAAACGATATAGCCTATCTTGCAGCCATGCACGATGTGGGAAAAATAGGCACCCCCGATGATATTCTCAACAAAGAAGGTCCCCTAGAAGAATGGGAAATGAACATAATGAAGGAACACACCACCAATGGGGGCTTTATACTGGCAAATTATCCAAATCCCATGGCCAAGGATATCGCCTTGAATCACCATGAACGTTGGGATGGAACAGGATATCCCTTTGGCAAAGTGGAGGATATGATTCCTTTAAGTGCGCGTATTGTGGCCATTGCCGATGTATACGATGCCCTGAGATCTAAAAGAAGTTACAAAAAAGCATGGTCTCATGACAAAAGCTGCCAGGCTATTTTTATAGAAGCAGGTAGTCATTTTGATCCTTATATTGTGGATATTTTTCACACAAACCATCGAAGGATGAACCAAATCTGGCAAGATATGAACGATTAGTAATAATTTCTATTTACCCTTCCAATCCTCCAGGGAAGGTAGTTCTATGGAGGACATCATGGCGGCTTTATTTTCTTCCTGAATGGCATTGTAAACTTCTTGACGGTATATCTTGATGGAGTCCGGAGCCTTAATTCCAAGCTTTACCTGATCTCCCTTAATATCCACCACAGAAATCTCAATTTTATCATCGATAATTATAATTTCGTCTTTTTTTCTGGACAATATTAACATGAGCTGGTCCTTTGTTGGGCCATCTCCTGAAGGATATCGTGTTTGGTCATCCAGCGAGAATCCTGGGCTATACACTGCATTCCCTGTCTGGATTCCCGATTGATCACCAAGGGCCCCTGCAGATTTGCCGTAATGGCTCCATCTCCCTTGGGAGGAATGGTCACCACCGCAAGTACCAACGCCTGAGAATCCAGAGGATTGATCAACCCAATTTTTTCAAGTTCAGTATTGCCTACCGAGGGATTGTAATCTCCCCGGAAAAATGCGGGATCTATCAATATAAAAGCCACCTGGGGGTCATCCAGGGACTGGAGAATCAGAAAGGGTTTCTGCTGGGCATCTAACAATACGTATTCGTGGAATTGCTCAAATCCAAAAAAACCTGCTTCCAGGCTTATTTTTTGCTTTTCGCTTACATCCATCGTTCCGTATGCCTTGGTCTTTACTTCCATTTTTTACCTCAAAAAATCCATTAGTGTGGGTTTTAAAACCTGGGCGGAAGCCTGATAGGCAGCCCTCTGGGTATATTCTAACATTTTTAATCGGGTGATTGCCTCGGTCATATCAACATCAGTTAGCAGGGAATCATAACTGCGCCGATCGATTACACCCTTCTCAAGCTGAGACTGGGTAATATCCATTCTCTCAGAAATGGATCCAACCTTGGCCAAGCTGTCTAGATTACTGGAAAGGGCTTGATCCAATCCACGGATAATCCTAGAACCCACCGCTTCAATATCCCCCTGAAGCAAGCCGTCTCTAAGAGAGATTACCATATCAAAGAGAGACCCCCCGGAAATATCAGTATCCTGATGGAAATTCATGGGAGGCTGACCAACTTCTGCCAGAACACCTAAATCCTTAAGGACATTACTGCCCACTGGTTCATCCAGCCAAAGCTGATGAGGTAAGGTGGTTTTTAGATTCAGTCCACCGGAGCCCGGATCCATATAGGCTTCCACACTTGCGGTGCTCTGGTTGATTCTATCGATGATATTATGGATATTGTCACCGGCATTCAAATCGATACGCTCACCGTCCAGTAAAAAATAGGTATCTTCTGCAACCACATAATCCCGTCCGTCCCTGGCTGCAAACAAACTCTGATTCTCAGCCCAAAATATGTCATTGCCTTTAAAGGTGGTGGCAACTTTGGCCCCCTCCTCTATTTCGGCCATGTTCTCTCCGATATTTCCCTGATAATCCACAGAAGTAACCGCCCGGCCTGTCAATCCGGGAATACGTCCTTCATGGGCCTGGAAGGGTTTATCCCGACTGTCGGTTCCGCCAAAGAGAGCTAAGCCATCGGTGTTGGTAACATTTGCCATATCTATCATCTGATTGAGCAGCTGGTTAACCTCGCTGGCAATATAGCTCTGTTCCTCTTGGCTGTAGGTGCCGTTGGCGCCCTGAACAGCCAGTTCTCTAACACGTTGTATGGCTTCCAATGAGCTGGTCATATATCCTTCAGCCTCTTGATAGGTACTACGGACATGGTCGATGTTACGCTGATAACGTTCCATCCGGACAATCCTGGAATTTAACCGGGTGGAATGAGCAGCAGCGATGGGATCTTCTCGCAGATTATTCAATCTTCGACCGCTGGCGATCTGGTTCTGGGTTTGGGAAAGATTAAAATCCTGACGTCCCATGCTGTAACGCAGATCGTCATTGGGCATATTAGTACTGATTCGATACATCTATTACACTCCCATTCGGTTTATTATTACATCCAGCATCTCATCTACCGTAGAGATAAACCGGGCGGCGGCATTATAGCCGTGTTGAAACTTAATCATTTCGGCAAATTCTTCATCCATATTCACACCGCTGACCGACTGCTGCATTTCCTTAAGTTCACTCATGACCAGCTGTTGTGCTTCGCTGGTTTGTCCGGCCTGTTCGCCTTTAAGGCCTACTCGGGCAACGGTTTCGGCGAAATAATCGTCAAAGGTTCTTCGAGGACCTACCATGACGGCATTATTTCGAAGACCTGCAATAGCCAGAGCAGCACTGCCGTCACCATGGGCGGCGGGTCTGCCGTTATCACTTAATCCTGCGGTTACCGCAGTAGGATCATGAAGCAGTTCCTCATTTATCTCCATCCAGCGCCCGGGATGTCCCTGGGGTGCCACGGAATAACCGGTGTCTCCGCCCTGCATGGCTAAAATAGCATCGGTCTGCTCCCAATCATAGGCGCCGTCGGGGCCGGAATTTTCCAATAGCCCGGAGTATCCCACCAGAAACTGGCCTGAATCCTCCACGTGACGTAATACAAAATCAGGATTATCCATGTCTGCTGCTGTGGTTGCCTTTAGGGTTAACCGACCTTGAAAATCCAGCATGGCCTTCACTTCTGAACCTGCGGAATTGATACGGTCCATCACCATTGACACGGTATCCGCCGGAAGATAATTCACTTCAACATTGCCCTGGGGCCCCGAAAGAGTAATGGTTCCAGCCAGACCTATTTGCTGTTCCATGTCCAACTGATGTCTTCCGTTGATACGGAATATCCAGCTGGAATCTTCCGTCCCGTCGCCATTACGATCGTAATTTCCTGCGATATTATTGACAAAGGGCTGCTCTTTGAAAAAATCAATTCCCGTTTCATTTCGTTCGTTCCAACCGTTACGGTGGATGTCGTTGACCATGTCGGTAAAGTTAACAGTCATGGAATCCAGGCTCTGAATTTCCTCTCGGATATCCCCATCCCGTAGATCCAGCAATGAGCTGATCTTTCCGCCGGGCATATATACTTCTTCTGGGCTATCCTTCCAATAGACATTTACAAACCCTTCATTCTGAGGGTCCGGTCGGGTTTCCAGATAATGGACCTCGCCGCCCTGAATCAGGTGACGGCCCTGGTTAAAAATGGTAAATTCATCGGCATCTCGGTTATCCACGGTGATATCCATAAATTTGGAAAGTTGTTCCACTAGCAGATCCCGCTTATCCAGCAGATCGTTGGGATGATCTCCCATGGCCTTGACCTTGACGATCTGCTCATTGAGGCTTTTTATGTCGCCGAGTATAGCGTTGACCTGTCCCACGGAAACGTTTAGATCATCGTCCACCATAGTCTGGATCTCTCGAAGTCCCTTAAATTGGTTCTGTATACCCTGAATGAGGCTTTGTCCCCGGGTGAGCACCTGACGGCGTGCAGGGATATCCTCGGGATTAACCGACAACTCCTGCCAACCCTCCCAGAACTGATCCATCAAAGAACGGACGGAGATATCGTCGGGTTCGTTGAATACCTGCTCCACCTGAAGCCAGTATTTATCCCGGGTATCCCAATATCCTGCTTGATCGCCCTGGGCGATTACCCGGTTCTGAAGCAGATCGTCGCGGACCCGTTCCACACTGGCAACGTCCACACCCTGGCCCACCTGACCGGGAGTGTTTTCCCGATTTAGCTGAGGGAAGTAAAGTGGGTCTGAAGAACTGAGCTTCACCCGTTGCCGGCTGTAGCCCTCGGTGCTGGCGTTGCTGAGATTATGTCCTATGGTTTGCAGTCCCTGACTGTGACCAATCATGCTGCGTTTTCCGATTTCAATTCCTGTAAAGGTCGATTGCATAGCTATCCTCCTCTTTAAAGGCTTTTATTAACCAACAGAGACCGTGTCCCTATATCACTCTGTTTCAAATCGCCCTTGGGCCCATAGAGCTGCCCGCGGGTTTCCGGTACCAATTCACCCATGATTTCCTGGATGGTTTTATTACGGGCTTCGACGTAGCAGTCCAGAGCCCGATTTTCTATGGATATCCTTTCAGCGCTTAGCTTAATGTCCGCCTTGAGTCTTCGGAATTCCTGATCCATTGGCGCGGGTAGGTATGGTAACATTTCAGAAAGACTGGTATTTGCATCTTTACCGACGTCCCTAAGTATGGCATCAAAACAAAGCTGTCGTTTGTCTTCTATTACTTCCATTCGGCAGGAGAGATCCTTCAATTCCTCCATCTGCTGCTGCAACGAAACCCAATCCCTTTTTTTCACCATAGCCATAAGTGCTTTATTTTTTTGAGAAAATCTCTTGAGTAAGGCCTTTTGAGCTTCCATATAGCCCTTGAGCTTGTTCCAATTTGGTGAAAAATCCATAAAACCGATACTCCTTCAGTTTATTTTCGGCATTTGAGACGGGGATATTAGTAGAAAATATTTTTGGAGATAGATAGCTATATCTTCGGGGTAAGGGTTTTCTCTAAATAAATAATATTTGTAGGAGATTCAACCCTGTTCGTGTTTGTTGCATACTGAAATAGGACAAAGTTGCAAAGTAAATTCCCCAAAGTTGCAACCCGGAATTCCCCACTTTTGCAGAATATGAGTATGGGGGAATTAAAGCAAGTATTATCCTT
>JAQICO010000219.1 GCA_027858495.1 Spirochaetaceae bacterium | reverse complement strand
GTTGCAGCTGAAAGATCTTAAATACTGCCTTATTCTAAGGAATATGATTCCTGTTTCTATTATTCTTCTACAGGAACATGGTTCCGATGAGGCTGAAATTGTGGTAGATTACGCAACGCCCTCCTATAGAGACCTGAGAAACGCCCAGTTTTTCCTTCATGAAATTATTCCTTTATCCGAAGAATTTCCCTACAGCCGGATTAAAACCAAAGCACATAATCCAAAGCATGAAAGGTTTTTAAAAAAATTGGGATATCAGGAACAGGGTGAATATTTCATCTGGCCTGTGCCAGGTAATACAAAAAATCTTCTTCCTTCTTAAAAAAGAGCATATTACGGCATTTCAAGCGTTTAAGATAATTCTTCATTTGCTCGGATACATCAATAAAGGCTAAAGCTCCCTTTCTTGTCTCCAATTTCTTACAGAGATTACGAAAACCCTCCAATCCACTAAGATCTACCTTTTGCATAGACTTGCCCTTTATTTCTAAAAATTTTAATTCTTCACTTAAGGCCATTCGGTTTAACACCTGTTCTTCCATCTGATTAATCTGAATAAAGAGCATGGAACGACGTATTCGAAGACTCAGGACCTCTCCCTGCAGCATTGGTTCTGTAAATCCCCCTGGGCGATCCATTACCAAGCTGAAGATCAATGAAAGAACCACACCGATTAAGATCCCCATTGTCATAGAGGGTGCAAATATCAATGTAGAGATAAAGGTTAATACCGATAGAAAAAATTCCCTCTTTGAAAAATTCCAGAAATTTATCATAGTACGGAATTTCATCAGTCTGCGAACAGCCATGATAATGGCCACCGCCAATACAGACTCCGGAAGATGATACAACAAGGGTGTCATAAAAAGAAGAACCAGAAGCACCATCAAAGAGGTTACCACCTGGGCAAATCCGGTCACTGCTCCTGACATATAGGATAGAGCGGTTCTGGATAATGATCCGCTAACCGGATAGGCGGAAGAGAAACCAGCGGCGATAGAGGCCATTCCCTGGCTCACCATTTCCTGATCATAATTCATTCTCTGGCCGGATTGGGCGGATATGGCTTTAGTAACCGAAAGGACCTCTAAAAAGCCTATTAATACGATTGCCATGGCCGAGGGAATCAACTTTACCACCAATGGAAGGATATCCAGAATTTCCTGCTTATTCATGGCTAATCCAAAATTCGGCAGTCCCTTGGGAATCTCTCCAATTACCCTTCCGTCAAAAACCGATTCAAAATGAATAAAACGACTGATGATTATGGTGAGTACCATGGTTATCAAGACAGCTGGTACACCCTTTATTCTACGTAGCAAAAAGACCAGGATAAAGGCGATCAAAGCCATTATTAGAGTAATTAAATGTGTCTCATTTAGCCGTACAAGAAATTCACCAGCTTCTGCAATAGTTCCCATAAACCCTGATTTATGGTGGATATAAATTCCAATAACCTTCTCTATCTGTGAAAAAGCGATAATTAGGGCAGCTCCATTGGTGAAACCTAAAATAACAGGATAGGAAATAAGATTGGCCAGTCTTGTAAATTTAAACAACCCGACAAGTATTCGTAAAAGTCCAATCAATAGAGCTAAGATCAGGGCTAATTGTAAATATTCAGGGCTGCCCGGCGTTGCGTGGGTAACCAAAACAGAAGCAGTTAATATACTAGTCATGGCTACAGGACCAGTGGAAAGATGAAATGATCTTCCAAAAAGGGCCCCGATCAACCCTGGAATAAAAGCTGCGTTTAGACCGTAAACATAGGGCAAGCCAGCAAGATTTGCATATGCCATGGATTGTGGAATCAACAGTAGTGCAACAGTTATTCCTGCAAGAACATCTGCCTTAAATTGTTTACCGTTAAAGGGAAACCAATCAGTAAATGGTAATAATTTCCGAATCATTGATCAATTTCAATTAAGAATCAGCTGCATCAGTCGATCTAGATCGTCGGATGATAGATAGTCTATCTCTATTCTACCGTTATTCAAAGAACCTTTCAGCTGAACTTTTGTACCTAATTTATCTATAAAATCCTGTTCAATGCCCCGAATGTGGGGATCTCTATCAATTATAGATGTTTCTTTCTTTTCCTTGATTTCTTTTTTGACTCCATTATTCAGCTGTGCTGCCTGTTTCTCTGCCTCACGAACGCTTAGACCATGGTGGATTATTCGTTTATGTAACAATGTCTGATCCGCTGGATTCATCAGTGATAAAAGAGCCCTTGCATGTCCAGCGCTAATGCTGCCATCATCAAGACTGGGCTGAATATCCGAGGCTAAATTTAACAGCCTTAGGCTATTGGCTACGGTAGATCGGTTCTTTCCAACCTTTTCTGCTACTTCCTGTTGAGTCATATCCAAGCGTTCCATCATTTGACGATATGCCCGGGCTTCTTCCAATGGAGTAAGATCCTGTCGCTGTATATTTTCTATTAAAGCGATTTCCAGAGTTTCTTCATCAGAAAGATCACGTATCATTACAGGAATGTCTTCTATACCTGCAAGACGGGAAGCTCTAAAACGCCGCTCACCCGCAACAATAATATAATTATCATCCTTTCCAGGTTTCACTAAAATAGGAGATATTACCCCTTGAACTTTGATGGAGTCGGCCAACTCTATTAAGGATTCTTGAGAAAAATTCTTTCTTGGTTGATCAGGATTGGCTACGATACGTTCCAGGGGAATCCGTACTATACCCGCATGAGCTATTTGCTCTTCACTGGCTATGGACAAATCTATTTCATCATCGCCCAAAAGAGCACTAAGCCCCTTACCAAGGGCTGATTTCTTAGCACACACGTTGTATAACCTCCGCTGCTAGGATCTGATAACTTTTAGCACCCACACAGTTTCTATCGTATAAATTTACCGGCACTCCATAGGAAGGTGCTTCGGATAATTTAACGTTTCGAGGAACCACCGTCTTAAAGAGAACCTCCGGATGAGATTTAAAGGAAGCCTTTACTTGAGAAATAACCTCATTGGATAGTTTTGTTCGGGAATCATACATAGTAAAAATAATTCCCCCGAGTTTTAGCGAGGTATTATAACTTTTCTGTATTCGTTTCACCGTTTGAAATAACATGGATAAAAAACCTTCCAGGGCAAAAAATTCGCACTGTAAAGGAATAATGACATAATCCGATGCCACAAAACCGTTGATCGTTAAGACTCCCAAAGAGGGAGGACAATCAATGAGAATATAATCATAATCATTCTTAGCAGAAGAAAGACTTCTTTTAAGATATTTCTCCCAACCGTCCACATTGGCCAACTCGACCGTAGCTCCTGAGAGATGAATATTTGAAGCCACAATAAAAAGATTTTCCTGAGGAGTGGAAAGCACCACGTCCTCTATCTTTTCCTGCTGAGTTAGAACCTCATAGATTCCCTTTTGCTTGGAATCATGACCAACACTACTGGTAAGATTCCCCTGGGGATCAAAATCCACCAATAAAACCTTCTTACCTGCTTCGGCCAAATAGGCCCCGATATTACAAACAGAGGTGGTTTTACCCACACCGCCCTTTTGATTGGCGAATACTATAACCTTTCCCATGGTTGGATTATACCCTAAGCCCATAGGGTTTGTCATTGACAATCGGGGTTCCAACGGTATTTATTTATATCAATCTTGCCTATTAGACCTATCTCTATCCCTTCACTCTCTAAGAGTTGGACTTGCAGCTCTCCATCACTATGTAAATCCAAGGAAATTTTACCCTGTCCATTGATAACACGATGCCAGGGGAGTCGATATTTGTCAGAGGAACTATGTAACAATCGAACTACCTGACGGGCACCCCTGGGAGATCCGGCCAATATTGCAATTTGTCCATAACTCATCACTTTGCCCTTGGGTATTGAGCTTATTATTTTAATACATTCATTGGAAAATTCATTCATTAAATAACCCTCTATAGAAGATTCTCCAAATTTTCCATGGTTACTACTTGTTCCTTGATTGTTTCAAATTCTCCTGTATCAGCAATGGACTGTAATAATCCCATTTGGGCTTTAATGGACGAAAAGATCATAACGGAAGGTAGACTCACACGAGCAATCCCTATTTCTTTACAGTCATTTATATCAAATTGATCAATATTATATGGTAATCCAGCTGCAATACTTAGAGGACCGACTATCTCATTATTTAGAAGTTTTACTTCTTCCTTTGTTTTTACCCCGGTTACAAAAGTTAAATCAGCACCTTCTACTTAATATCTATTAGCTCTTTCTATGGCTGTTTTTATTCCATCCTGCCGATTTTCAAAGGCTCTAATTGCATCGGTTCTTGCATTAATAATAATTTTTGGATACTTCTTTGACTTATTTATTTCTTTGATGATTCTTATCTTATTTATACTCTCTGATATTGGAAGTAATTTTTCATTATAAAATGGAGACCATAAATTTTGATCTTCAATATTTATGCCGGTTATTCCTGTCTTAATAAATTTTTCAATATTGGCTATAAAAAGCTCTCCACTGCCATAACCATCCTCTCCATCTGCAAATACAGGTATAGACAGGGAACTCACTATGGTTTTAGTGATTGAGAGATTCTCTTCCAGCGAGATTAAAGATTCTTTTTTGTAGCTTTTTGATATGGAAAAGCTATATCCAGAACATTGAACTGCTTTAAACCCCATGGCTTCGATAATTCTTGCAGATATTCCATCATAGGCATCTGGAACAACCAGAGTTTCTTTCTCTGTAATTAATTTTTTTAACTTCTTATAATTATCCATATTTTACCTCCAGAAGAATACCAGGAATATCGAAAAAGATTATACTCCGAGAAAGAGCTATAGCTTTTCTTGATTTCTTAAAAACGCCCTCTATTTTACATTATCATACATTTTGATATTTTAAAGATTAATTTGTTTGCTTTATATTAAACGTGCATTTCTTTTCTGAATGAAGCTACCGCCTCTGCTTGATCCAATGGATTATCCAAAGAAAGAGAATTACCCCAATGCTTGGGAAACATCCTTCTATAAAAGGGGGTATTAAATCTGCGTCCCAACAGTTGAATAATTCCCCTATCTGTTTCGCTGCGGATAAGCCTTCCCGCTGCCTGGAGAATTCTATTCCAACCGGGATAACGGTAGGCATAATCAAATCCATGGCGATTTTTCTTGTCATAATGCTCTTTTATCCATTCCCTTTCCAGACAGATAGATGGCAGACCTACCGAGACAATGGAAAGAGCGCTTAATTTATCACCTTCTAAATCCAACCCTTCTGAAAAGATTCCTCCTATTACAGCGAAAATCAAATGGGACCCTTTTTCCTCAAATAGATCAATCATATTCTGCCTTTCCTGTAAATCCATTGAATTTCGCTGTAAAATAATAGGTTCATCATAGGACAATCTCCATAGTTCGGCTGCTTCATTTAAATAGGCAAAACTGGGGAAAAAGGCCATTTGATGCCCTGGATATTCCTCCCGTAATACATGAATAGCCTCAACCATCT
>JAQICO010000356.1 GCA_027858495.1 Spirochaetaceae bacterium | reverse complement strand
GAATATGTCTGAGGACAGCGGACGGGGATACCGCCGAGTGGTAGCTTCTCCCTTTCCTAAAGAGATTATCGAGCTGAAGGCCATAGAAAATCTTTACCGCCAGAATTTTACCATTATTGCAGCCGGCGGCGGGGGAATTCCCGTGATATCCCAGGATGGAATATTAAAGGGAGTGGACGCGGTGATCGACAAGGATAAAGCCTCAGCCTTGCTGGCGGTGAACCTCAAGGCCGATCTACTGATGATTTCCACGGGTGTCAGCCATGTTTCCATATCCTTTAATAAGCCCCTGCAGAAACAGTTGAACCGGGTCAGCCTTGAGGAGATTAAGAAGCATTTACTGGCTGGAGAATTTGCCCCGGGCAGCATGGCCCCGAAAATAGAGGCGGCGGTATATTATCTGGAAAATGGGGGAAAAGAGGTGATTATCACCAACCCTGAACATTTAGCCCAGGCGTTTTTTGAGGGTTTTGGCACCCATATAGTCAAAGATTAAATAAGAAATTAAATAGGAGAAACCATGAGCAGTATACAAGAACAGGTAGCTTTTTTGGCAAAGAGAGATTTATCCTCCATGTACCTTCAGGATTTTTTACTCACCTGGAATAAAAGCCATGAGGAACTATTGGTGGTATTCCAAACGGCGGAAATCCTTCGATCCATGAGAGAGCAGAACATTTCGCCCCGTATCTTCGACAGCGGTCTGGCCATATCAAATTTCCGGGACAACTCCACCCGGACCCGATTCAGCTTCGCCAGCGCAGCTAATCTTTTGGGTCTTCAAGTACAGGATCTGGATGAGGGAAAATCTCAAATAGCCCATGGAGAAACGGTAAGAGAAACAGCCAATATGATCAGCTTTATGGCCGATGTCATCGGGATACGTGACGACATGTACATCGGCAAGGGTCACAGTTATATGAAGGAAGTGGCCCAATCAGTGCAGCAAGGGTACGATGAAGGGGTGTTGGAACAAAGACCCACCCTGGTTAACCTGCAGTGCGACATGGACCATCCCACCCAGTCCATGGCCGATATGCTTCATCTGATAAATCACTTCGGTGGAATCGATCAGTTGAAAGGTAAAAAGATCGCCATGTCATGGGCCTATTCTCCCAGCTACGGTAAACCACTATCGGTTCCCCAGGGAATTGTGGGTTTAATGACCCGCTTCGGCATGGATGTTTCCCTGGCCCATCCCGAAGGATACGAAATAATGTCCGAGGTGGAGATTTTGGCCACTGAAAACAGCAAGGTCTCCGGGGGAAGTTTTACCAAAACCAATAATATGGACGAAGCCTTTAAAGATGCCGACATCGTATATCCCAAAAGCTGGGCCCCCTTCAAGGCCATGGAACAGCGTACCGATTTTTACGACAATAACGATTTTGAGGGCATCAAAGAACTGGAGGGCAAACTGCTCAAACAGAATGCATTACACACAGACTGGGAGTGTACTGAAGAACGTATGAAACTCACCAAGGGAGGAGAAGCTCTTTATATGCACTGCCTGCCCGCCGATATCACCGGTGTGAGTTGTAAACAGGGAGAGGTGGAAGCCTCAGTCTTTGACCGATACAGGGTTCCCCTATATAAGGAAGCAAGTTTTAAGCCCTATATTATCGCCGCCATGATGTTTTTAGGACGGGTTAAAAATCCTGCGGAAATGCTGGATCTGCTTCTTAATCAGGAAGCCCGGCGAACTGCCCATTAAAACAAGGAGTTAGACATGATACATATGGAACCCAACGACAAGATAAAACCAAAAAATATAGAACAATGCCGAGAAAGAGGCATTATTCTACCCAGCTTTGAAGAGATGAAAAATCCTGAAAATATTCCACGGAATATCCAGAATAAATTGTCAAATATCGGCCTGTGGGATCTGAATCCCCTAAACCTTTTCCGTATCAACTGGCAAAATGAACCCAGCGAAAAGGGCGGGGGATTTGGCGGTGTAAATTACATAGAAATCCCCAAGGAAATCACAGGTGTAGATGCCAGGATTGTGGCCCTGGTTGGAAAATGGTTTCCCACCGGCGCTCATAAAGTAGGCGCAACCTACGGCTGCCTGGCTCCTGCTCTGGCCAGCGGGAACTTTGATGCCCAGGACCAAAAGGCCGTATGGCCCAGCACGGGAAACTACTGCCGGGGAGGAGCCTATAACTCCGCTCTGCTTGGCTGCGATTCCATCGCTATTCTACCCGAAGAAATGAGCCAGGAACGGTTCAACTGGCTTTCCAAGGTTGCAGGAGAAGTCATAGCCACCCCGGGCTGTGAAAGCAATGTTAAAGAAATCTTTGATAAATGCCACGAACTCAATGCAGAACGGGGCGATGACATTGTAATCTTTAATCAATTTGATGAATTCGGCAACTACCTCTGGCATCACGAAGTAACCGCCACAGCAATCTTTAAAATGCTAAAGGAACTGGGTGTGGAATCTGCCTCAGGCTATGTCTCTTCCACAGGATCAGGGGGAACCATCGCCGCGGGAGATGCCCTGAAGGCTGCATTCCCCAATATGAAAATTGCGGCAGCAGAAGCCCTGCAATGCCCCACCCTGCTGCGCAACGGCTTTGGCGGCCACCGAATCGAGGGGATCGGAGATAAACATGTTCCGTGGATTCACAATGTACGTAACACCGATATGGTTATCGCCGTAGACGACAATGATTCCATCGATCTGATGCGTCTGTTCAACGAAGAAAAGGGCCGGGAATATCTTAAGGATCAGGGCATGGATTCCTCCTTTGAAGAGAAATTGGAGCTCATGGGAATCTCGGGAATAGCCAATGTGGTTGCAGCCATAAAGATGGCCAAATATTACGAGATGGATAAGGACGATACCATTGTAACCATCTGTACTGATTCCATGGAGATGTACCAGTCCCGAGTGGAGGAATACCGAAAATTACAGGGTCCTTTCACCAGAGAAAATGCCGCTGGGGTTTTTGCCAATTCTCTCAAGGGTCAGGGTATCGATAATATGCTGGAGTTAAATTATTACGATCGCTTAAGGGTGCATAACCTGAAGTATTATACATGGATTGAACAGCAGGGAAAAAACGTTAAAGACCTGAATGACCAATGGTATAAACGAGATTATTGGACCAGTATTCCACCATTGGTTAAAAAAATCGATGCTCTGATAAAGGATTTTAATCAGCAGGCTGGAGTAAGGATTTAATGAAATACCTCTGTACCAGCTGCGGAGAGGCTATTGAGACCCATGAATTAATCTATAGATGTCCCCATTGTAGTGGCCAGTCAGCCGGCAATGGATTTCAACGGGGTAATCTGCTTATTCAAATGGATATTCCCCGGGTACAAAAAAAATGTGCCGCAAAGGAATTTCCCGATCCCCTGGATCTATTACCCCTGGATATACAGGAAAACAAATCCTTTCCTGCGGGAAATACTCCCCTGATAGAACCAAACACCCTTGGGAAGGATTATGGCTTTTCCCGGCTATTCTGCAAAATGGAAGGAACCAATCCCTCGGGAAGCCTGAAGGACCGGGCCAGTCTGCTGGTGGCTGCCCAGGTTCGGCATTTTAAAATGGATACTGTAGTTTTGGCCTCCACGGGAAATGCCGGATCGGCCATGAGCTGTGCCGGCGCCGCCCTGGGCCTGCGGGTGATTCTCTTTGTTCCTGCAACGGCACCGGTGGAAAAGCTCATGCAGTCTCTTTTTTATGGTGCCCGGGTAATCCCCATCCAGGGGAGCTACGATGATGCCTTTGCCCTTTCCCTGGAATACAGCAAGAAATTCGGCGGCCTGAACCGAAATACCGCTTACAATCCCTTCACCATAGAAGGTAAAAAAACCGCCGCCATAGAAATTTACAATCAACTGCAGGGGCGCATCCCCGATCTGCTTTATATTCCCGTGGGAGACGGTGTGATCTACACCGGCATTTGTAAGGGCTTTGAAGATCTGTTAAAGCTGGGATTAATAAAAAAACTGCCCCGCTGTATTGCCGTTCAGGCTCAGGGCAGCAACGCCATCCACCTAAGCTTTACCCAGGGAAGCCCCCAAATATTAAAAAAAACCGACACCATGGCAGACTCCATAGCCGTCTGTTCTCCCGCCTGTGGAGAACCGGCGCTGCAATACCTGGAAAAGACCCGGGGTTGGACCGTTGAGGTCAACGATGAAGAAATCCTTCAGGCCCAGAAAGAACTGGCCAGTAAGGCAGGAATATTCGTGGAGCCCTCCTCGGCCGCCGTCTGGGCTGGGGTAAAACAAGAGAAAGAATCCCATAGAATTACCGGAGAAGAGGAAATTGTCCTTTTATTAACCGGAACGGGATTTAAGGATATGTCAGCCATAAAAAAACAGATAAAGATACCCCAGGCTGTACCATGTTCCCTTGATAAAGTAGAAGAGTTTATCCAATCACAGGGGAGCAAAACGTTTTGAAAAAACCTGTTTCAGCAGTGATCCTGGCTGCAGGATTCTCCAGCCGGGCAGGGGCTTTCAAAATGGAACTTCCCCTGGATGGAAAGGCCCTGCTTTGCAGGAATATAGAAAGCTTTTTACCCCTTTGCCAATCCATTGTTGTGGTAGGAGGCTTTGAAATCCAACGGATTAAGAGGCTTGTTGAACCCTATTCCAAGGTGAAACTGGTGGAGAATCCCCGGTATTCCCAGGGTATGTTCAGCTCGGTGCAAACCGGAGCACTTCACAGTTCGGGAGATTTTTTCATTTGCCCGGGAGACTACCCCTTTATACAAACCGAGAGTCTGCAGATTCTTTTGGATGGGCAGGGAGAAATAAGAATACCCCAACATAAGGGTAAATCGGGACATCCCGTTTTTCTTCTGGAAAACCAAAGGGAATCCCTGTTACAATGGAACAGCCGATCCAGCCTCAGAGAATTCCTACAATCAAAGGATCCCCAATACATTTCCATGAATCATCGGGGAATTCTACTGGATATGGATACAGCTCATGATTATGTTAAATATCAAAGGGAACAACAAAATCCCTCTTTTATGGAGAGCCTATAAATGAGTTCAGAAAAAATATATCAGCAGCTAAGCAATCTATATACTCAGGGAGGAAAGGCCGTCTTGGTCACCGTGGTAGAAAAGAAAGGCCAGGGTCCGGTAGAAACCGGAAAAAAGATGCTTGTGCAAAACCACGCACTTATAGGAACCGTGGGAGGAGGAAGTCTGGAGCATCGAGCCATAGACAAAGCCCGTGATCTGCTGGAACGGGGTAAAAACCTTCTGGAAAGTTATGTGCTCAAAGAAGGTGCTATTGTGGAGGAAAGTACCACTCTGCCCATGATCTGCGGAGGAAAGGTAACCCTCTTTTATGAATATATCAGCGGGGGTATTCCTTGCTATATCTTTGGAGCAGGACATATTGGAGCAGCATTGGCCGATGAGTTAACCGGCTTGGGGTTTTATTCCCATGTGGTGGATCATCGACAGGAAATTATTGAACATCTGAAATCCGGCAATCAAAAGACTCTTCAGGATTTAGAAGAATTTGTCCGGCAAAATGACTTTCCCCAAGAAAGTTATATCCTTATCTGCACCCACTCACACCATTACGACTTTCTGGTTCTTCAGGCATTGTTAAAAAAGGGGCCTCTACCCCGTTATGTGGGAATGTTGGCCTCCAAAAATAAAAAGAAAGAACTATTAATACAATTGGAACAACATTTTGGCGATTCGTTGGATTTGCAAAACCTCCACTGTCCGGTGGGATTAAATCTGGGGGGACAATCTCCCAAGGAAATTGCTCTTTCAATCGCTGCAGAAATGCTGGCCCATAAAAATGGAAAAACAAATCATCGACATATGAGGGATAGTTAAATGGCTAAATACCAATACGACATGGCTATTAAACAGGGTAAAATCTATTATGACGGCGATTTTACACCGTTAAATATCTATATTAAAAAAGGAATTATCCAGGAGATCTCCTTACAGGATCACTCGGCTAAACAGACATTGGACGCCCAGGGAAAACTGGTGATTCCCGGAATCATAGATCCCCACGTTCATTTTGCCCTGAATACAGGAACCTTCACCTCGGCGGATGATTTTGTCTCCGGTTCCCGAGCCGGCCTGTTGGGGGGAGTCACCAGTTTCATTGATTTTCTGGAACCAGTGGATCAAGCCCCAGAAATAGAACAGGCCTTTCTCCGACGAAAAAAAAAGGCAGAGGGAAGTTTTAGCGATTACACCTTTCATGTAACCGCGACCAACCCAGTGGGCCAAACCCGTCAGATAACCCAAAAAGCCATCGAGCTGAAAATTCCCAGCATCAAAATCTTTACGGCCTATTCAGAATCGGAACGCCGAACCTACGAAAATGAAATCGCAGAATTCCTTGAACTTTCCGAGCAACAGGGAACTATTCTTCTGGTTCATGCAGAAGATGAGGAATATTTAAAACACTCGGTCCATCACCGCCCGGCGGATTTACCCCTAAGCAGACCGGTTAAGAGTGAATTATCCATGGTTAAAAAACTGGCCGAGCTGGTGGAACTCAAGGGAGGCAGACTGTATATGGTTCACACCAGCTGTGGTGAATCTCTGGAAATTATGTCGAAAAAATATCCTCAAATCCTGAATTCATCCTTTTTTATGGAAAGCTGTCCCCAGTATTTTTATCTGGATGATCGAATTTTTAAGACCCAGGAGGGCTATAAATATATTCTAGCCCCCCCCTTAAGACCCAAGAGACAACAAAGGAAACTTCAACATAATTTTCAAAACATCTATTCCATCGGAACAGACCATTGCCCCTTTACGCAAAAACAGAAAAATTTGCCCTTTCTAAAGGATATTCCCTTTGGCATCGGAGGTATCGAGTTCAGTTTTCCCCTGATGTACAGCCTCTATGGAAAGGAAGCCATACCCAAAATGACCGAGCATCCCGCCAAATTATTTAACCTCTACCCAAACAAGGGGATTTTAGCTGAGGGGTCTCAGGCTGATTGCTTTATCTACGATCCAAAAATACAATCAACGGCAGGGATGGGTCACAGCAGATGTGATTACAATCTCTATGAACAGATTCCCCTTAAAGGCCGAGTGGTAACCACCATCCTAAGGGGCCAATTGGCCATGGATCAAGGAAAGATTTTCCCTGCCAGGGGACAATTTATAGAACGGGAGATAAACCTTGAAAGCCATTAAAAATGTCCAACTCTTTGACTTTGTAGATTATAAGGAAAATCAATATCTGATCTTTGATGATACCATTGTCCACCGGGGCTCCATGGAGGAATTCCCTGAAGTCTCCAAACAATATAACATAAACCAGATCACCGACGGTGAAGGAGGCCTGGTTATTCCGGCCCTGGTACTCTGTCATACCCACATCTACTCCAGCTTTGCCCGGGGCATGGCCCTTCCTTTCAATCCAAAGAATTTCCTGGAGATATTACAGCAGCTATGGTGGAAATTGGATTCTAAACTAGACCTGGAAATGATTTACCACAGCGCATACTGCTCCGCCATGGGTTATATCAAACATGGAGTGGGCACGGTTATAGACCATCATGCCAGTGCCAAAGATATTACAGGATCTCTGGAAATGCTTAAAAAAGCCGTGGTGGACGATTTCGGCCTCCGGGGTATGTTCTGCTTCGAAAGCTCCGACCGTTTTGATATAGACTTGTGTATCCAGGAAAACTTAAAGTTTCACAGCTCTGTTGAACATGGTTTATACAACAGTCATTTTGGAATGCATGCCAGTATGACCCTGAGCGATGAAACCCTGGGGAAAATCAAAGAAGTTCTAGGGGATATGCCCATTCATATCCATGTGGCCGAAAGTGAGATGGATCAGCAGGACTGCCAAAGTAAATATGGAATTTCAGTAATAGAGCGACTGGATAAATTCGGTCTGCTCAATCCCTGCAGCCTGATCGTTCACGGCATCTATCTCAGTGAAAAAGAAATGTCCATCACCGCAGAACGCGGTTGTTATCTTGTGCTCAATCCCCTTTCCAATATGAATAACGGGGTGGGTCTTCCGGATTACCGTAAAATAAAATCCCGGGGTGTGAAATGTCTGCTGGGTAACGATGGTATGAGCAATGCCGTGGCCAATGAATGGCAGGCCCTGCTCTTCTCCATGCATCACCGCTACTCCGATCCACTGGGATTTGGCCTGGACGACCTGCAACAGATTATTCTAAACAGCTATGAATACGCCAATTCTATGCTGCAAACAAAACTTGGCCGCTTTGACAAGGGCTATCAGGCGGATTTCATGCTGCTGGACGAACAGAATATCACACCCATAGACGGTTCCAATGCCCTGGGCCATCTCTTTTTTGGATATGCCCAAAGCCTGAGGCCCAGCCATTTCTGGAGTGGCGGAAAATTAAAAATGGAAGATTACAAAATCCTGGGAGACCATGAAGAAAAGAGAAAACGCTCGGTGGAACTGGCGAAAAAACTTTGGAAGGATCTATCCTAAAGATGACCATGAAAGAAACCCTCATTTTAAAGGGAAATATCATCCACTGCCCCACACCCCGGGAGTTTGAAATCCACGAAAACAGCTATATTATCTCCCGGAAGGGTAAGGTTCTGGGAATTTATCCAGAACTGCCCGGGGATTACAAAGGAATCGACTCAAAGCTGCCCGAAGATTTACAGAATATAGAATTTCATGATTTCGGCCAGGCCCTGATTATCCCCAGCTTTATCGACCTGCATATCCATGCTTCTCAATATATGCAGAGAGGCCTGGGTCTGGATATGCAGCTTATCCCCTGGCTTGAGCAATATACCTTTCCCCATGAAAAGCTCTTTGCCCAAGAGGAATACGCCCGGCGAATCTATCCCCACTTTGCAGAATCGTTACATTCAGTGGGCAGCCTGCGATCCTGCATCTTCGGGACCATCCATCAGGAAAGCAATGAGATTCTCATGCAGTCTTTGATGGACCGGGGATTAATAGCCTATGTGGGCAAAGTTAACATGGACTGCAATGCCCCGGATTATCTATGTGAAAATACCGGCCAATCCCTTAAAGAAACCCGGGCCTTTATCAAAGAGTTCCAGAATAATCCCAGGGTAAAACCCATCATCACTCCCCGCTTTGCCCCCAGCTGCACTTCGGAACTGATGAGGGGTCTGGCGGATTTAGCCGAGGAATTTGACGTTCCTATTCAATCTCATATTTCAGAAAATCCCGAAGAGCTGCAATGGGTTAAGGAATTGTTCCCCCATTGCGACAGCTATAGCGAGGTATATAGAAATCACGGCCTTTGGAATTCCCAAACCCTGATGGCCCACGGAGTTTACTTAACCGAGCAGGGAAAAGAATGGATGAGACAGGCCGGAGTACAGGTGGTTCACTGCCCCGAGGCCAATCTAAATCTTACCAGCGGAATCATGCCCCTCACAGATATGCTGGATGCTGGATTGATCATCGGCCTGGGTTCCGATGTGGGCGCGGGACAATCCATGGCCATAAACCGGGTGATGGTCCGGGCCATACAATCCAGCAAAATATTGCATAAGTTTACCCCCCAGTCTCGGGTTCTCAGCCTTTCAGAGGCCTTCTATCTGGGAACCAAGGCTAATGGCCGACTTTGGGGAAAGGTGGGCAGCTTTGAACCGGAATATTCCATGGATGCACTGGTTATCCAGGATGAGCTAGCCGATAGAGAGGGCTTTTCGCCCTTGGAGAAGCTGCAGCGGTTTATTTATTGCGGGGATGATAGGAATATTGCAGCTAGGTATTTGGAGGGGAGGAGGATTTAACGGGGGAGTTAAAACTCATTGGAGTGGCAGCCATAATTTTGCAATATGACCGCCTCATATAAATTTCTATCTACCGCCGGTGTTGCTTGCCCATATAGCGCGGTTATCATTGGTATACACCACTAGATTTCCATCATCCTGCAAGACCAGCTTCTCACCACCTTGATTATAACAATAGGGTGACCAGAATTCCTGTCCTCCACCGTAGACCGATGGATTCCCATCTGCCTGGAAAATAAAACCTTCTACCGGTTTGTTGTAGGTCTCGCTATGCCAAATGGCCTCATTTTGATTTTTATAGAGAACCAGATTTCCATCGGGCTGGAAGATTAAATGGAACCGACCATCATTGGAACGGAGTATCTCCTGATCACTATTATTTCGTATCCAACCAGTATTCTTTGGAACTTGGGAGGGGGGGATGCTCGTACCGGAAGCCCAAATAGGGTTTAAATCTTGGGTATAAACCACCAGGTTCCCATCGTTCTGCAGGACTAACTTTTCTCCACCCTGATGTGGACAATAGGGGGACCAAAATTCCTGTCCTCCTCCGTAGACCGATGGATTCCCATCTGCCTGAAAAATAAAACCTTCTACCGGTTTGTTGTAGGAATTGCTAGACCAAATAGGAATAATCTGGTCTTTATATAGCACCAGATTTCCATCATATTGAAACACCAATGTAAACCGATTATTTTCAGAAACCAAAAGAACCTGATTATAGCCATTCATAAGCCAACCCGAATCTTTTGCTATCTCAGTGGGAAATTTATGGCTCATATCTCCCACAGTACGTGTCATCAGTTGATGATAAAGCTGATCTCTAAATGCTCTATGCTGGTTCAAGGATTCCTGAATCATTCCTTTATATCGGTCTCTGGCTTGGCGCTCCGACGAATCCTGAAAAAAATAATTTTCCACTTCGTCGTCATTCATTACGTCTTGCCACTTCCTTTCCAACTGTTCTCTCACTTGATTCCAATCATTCTTAAGGAGTTCGTCTCGAAGAGCTCTTGTTTCTACTGGGTTGCTGCCTTCAATGGAAATGAGATCCCGGTACACCTGATTGTAAAAATCCAGAAAAAGCCGATTGCTACCTCGTAGAAGTACCTCTCTTTGTGAGTTTGCATAATTAACCGTGCAGGAATTATAGCAGGTATCAAAGCTGTGACGACCATGAGAAACACTGACGCTGACATCATGGGCAATGACACCCACTTCTCCTATCAGAATATTTGCTGAATCTAAGCCCCAGTCTCCCACTTGGTAGATGACCTGTTTGGTTTCTTCATAGGCCACTTCTGCATACTCGGCCACCACATCTGTGGCCACCGAAGAAATCTCATCTAGAATAGCATTCATAATGGCTTCAAAGGATAGGGTTCCGTCGGTGTGAAATCCTATTTTCATTCCCAATATGGAAAGTTCCCCTCTAACACTACCGGTTAAGTGTGGGCCATCGAACAACGAATCCAAATCGAAGGAGACCAGCTCCAGAGATGAGATTATGGCCTCTGTCCCTACTCGTTGCCATTCAAACAAATAAAGCTGATCAACAATATATTCACGGAACATACCTAATCCGCCTTCTTCCAGATGTATATTCATCCCTAAGCCATTCTGGGTGATTCGATAGGTAACCGAATCCAGTCCCAAAACGCCCAGTAATTGACCCACAAGGGGAACATAATCTGTTACGGCGCTGACCGGAACCTGAGCCATCAAGTCAAAATCAGACGTACTGTTGAAAACACCTTTAAAATCAAAGGTACCTATTTTAGGTATTCCGAAAGAGTAGGTCGAGTCATCTTTTTTTTCGTATCCCACTTCTCCCAAGCCGGGTATCTCCACCATTCCAACCGAATCGGCAAAGGCGTTTCCCAAGACTAACACGAAGAAGATAATAGATAGCGCAATAAATTTTTTATTCATGAATAGATCTCCTTTTTTACTTATGTTTTATGTTTATATGACTTCTTATGAATGTTAGAAGTCTTAAAACTGGGTCTTCATAATTTATGTTAAAGAGGTTTTCTTAATAAAACATTAATTGGCTGAATTTTTTCAGCCAATTTTTTGTTGTGCTAAAATATTTTGATTAGAGTAAGCTTCATCTATAATTTTACCGTCGAGCAATTGATTGAAGTCTTTTAAATAGCAGGATTCGGTCCATGTGCCATAAATTCGCCCTTTTCTTTATCCCTTTTTCTCAATCCATAGACTCCCGCCGCCGTAAAAATTCCCTCCCGGCAAATCCTCTTCAGGAATTCCGTCGCCAAAGGGCATCAGACTATTTACTTCCTTTTTATGTACATTGCCCATGTATGAGGAAAAATAGAAGATCTCATACTTGGAATTATTTTGCAAAAAGGCCCTAAGTGCATAGGTCTCATTCCAGCAGCGGCCCACGTCTATCCACTCCTGGGGATATTCAAAGGGCCAGAAAATATCATGAAAATGAATAAGAACCCCGGGTGTCAGCCGCGGTAATATCTCAAAGAGCAGATAGACGACCTCGCTTCCTGTCTTCAACTGATGACCTGAATCTATAAAAATCATATCCCCCGGCTGGAGCTGTTGGAAGATATTTATATCCACATCCTGTAAATATTCTTCCAAGATGGTGCAGTGCTCTTTATCATCTTCTTTTAGTAAAGAATAGAGCCGCTCAGGAAAGGGCTCTATGAAGGTAAATTGAGTTCCAATCTCCGGAAATTTCTCCCGCGTATCCAGCATGGCTGCCGAGGAGAAACCTGAGCCCACTTCTATCACTTGTTTGGGCTTAATATGGCGCAGCAGTGAATAAAGAAGAATAACATCATGGGCGGTGAAAAAAGAGTTATCAAAGGTATATCGGGATTTCTCATTTTTTTCCATGGGGAAGGGATGTTC
>JAQICO010000314.1 GCA_027858495.1 Spirochaetaceae bacterium | reverse complement strand
CTCTGGGGCATGGGGACTTCCAATTTTCCGTCCATATCGCTGTAAAAACTTCCCTCCTGGCCGATTATCTGAACCAGTACTCCTTCCAGAGGCCAGTCCAGGTCTCGGTCCATAAAGGTCAATTCTACGTTTTCAGCTCCAAGTAAAAGGGATACCAATAATCCCAGGGTGAGCATCCAGGTTTTCTTCATGATTTACTGTTCCTATTTTTTTATGTATTGATCAATATAACACTATTATACGGGAATTCTGTTACCTTGTATTTTTAAAAATGACTAAGTCAGGAATATTGTCCTTGAGATGAGACAGCAACTCAGGAATGGTTTACGATCCTCCGTTTGTATAAGGGCTTCTTCCATTATACACAAACTCCACAACACAATTTTTACGCGTGATATAGGCGTTGTATTGGATCATGCTGCCATAAGCGAATCTTCCATTGATTAGCATGATGGATAAATTTACAAGAAATACGGATCAAGTCATCGATAACCCTTCGAAGCCTTTTCCCTTTTGACTGTCTCAAAAGTCGGTCTTTTTAAACAAATTATTTTACAGTACCGATTATAATAACCCGGTCAGCGGTAAAATTTATTTTGTCAGTGATTTTAATATTTCCAGGGAGACTCTCTAAAACCCGACAGGGAAGTATGATGCAAAAACTTTTTATATGGGGTATCCAGGCTTTAAACAATTCAAGAGATATATCTTTCCTATTAGAATTCCACGATCGATCTGCAGGAAAATCTGAAACAAGACAGCCATTTTCCAGCCAGGGTTCCAGGGCATTTTTGTAGGGAATCTCTATATCAAGACCTAGTAAATCTCTGTTCAATCTAGCCATCCTGAGCATTTTATAATTATTATCTGCCGTAAATGTCTTTTTTTTGCGCAGCAAAGAAGCCAGTGGAATTAATCCTGTACCACAGCAGGGATCTACAATCGGTTCTCCCGGAGCCAAATTAACCAGGGCCAGTGCCGCCTGAGAAGATAATGAAACACAGGTCCTCTCCGTTATTTCCTCCATCTTTTCGATGATACTTTCCTCTTTTTCCGTTAAAAAGCCGGCAATCCATGTAGTTTGATCGGGGGTAAATACCAAAATAATGGATGCGGGATCAGCTGCTCGTATTTCACCACCCAAATGCTTTTCCGCAAACATGGCATAGGAGAATGAACCGGCTCTTCTGGTTTTGGTGAGTTTTTCCATTCTGTAAGGGGAGGGGATGTCCGCTTTAAAATTGAGAATGGCCTCTTCCGGGCTGGTTCCCCGGGAAATTTCTTCCACTGAAAAACCCGCATAGGCACTTATAGATAAATCGAAAGTCTGTCCCGTAAAAAAGCGCTCTGAGACCTGTTCCAAACCTAATGCGAGCATTTCCGCTTTTGATATATGGTCAAATCCCCTTTTATAGTTTCTATGTATCCATATCATAAATTATTAGCACCATATTGACGGACCTGTAAACTTGGCATACTAAACGCTGGGAGACTAATTATTGATAAGAAAATTAGATATATAACCCATAAAACTTTATTCATATAACTAAATGGTAGGAAAAGTAAAAATCTCTGTCAATCAAATTCTCTGCGATTTGGTCTTTTTAGACGAACAAGCCGCTTGTCTCTGCATTTTCCCTTATAACAAGACATCCTACTCCTACTAGAATACTAAAACAGGGGGAAGACAAGATCGACAGGATTTACAGGATGGGAAAAGATGGAAGGGAAGGGGGAGAAGAGGGAGAAGAGGGGAAAGAGTGATATTTCCACAGATGAACGCAGATTCACACAGATGGGAAAAAAAGAAAATGACGGAAGGGGAGAAGAGTTAACAACGGATCACACGGATGGGAAGGGAAAGAAGGGGATTTCCCTATCCCTATGTGCTCTTCGCTCAGCACAAACCGCTCCAACCCTTCGGGACGGAATTGCAGCTCAACTGAATGATCTTTCCCAGCCAATAGCCAAGAAAAAGGAAATTAAATATCGAAACTAAAAAAGTAACAACTATGTATACTGTTATGTTCATATCTGGAAAC
>JAQICO010000124.1 GCA_027858495.1 Spirochaetaceae bacterium | reverse complement strand
ACTGAAATTTGTTTTAAAACTGGTTTTATTTTCCTTACCAACCATATTAGCTTTGACTTTTCCTTTTGCTACTTTGGTGGGAGCATTAATGGCTGTGGGAAGATTATCTGCTGACAATGAAATTTTAGCCATGCAATGTGCAGGAATTTCTCTTAAAAGAATATCTTTCCCTTTCATTTTTATTGGTTTTATTTTTACTCTATTTTCATTTTCAATAAATGATTATCTTATTCCCTTGGGGAATTTACATTATAAAAAATTATATCGGGAGATATTTTTATCTAATCCCACACTTGAGTTGGATTCCTGGTCCGTCCGGCAGATGGAAAAAAGAATTTTAATAACCGGGGTTGTTAAGGATGATACAATTGACCAGATGTTAATCATTGACAAAGGACAGAGTGATAAAAAAACTATCATTGTTGCACAAGGTGCCAGCATTGAAAGTGGAGATCAACTGGGTGATGTTTTATCTATTCATTTGGAGCAGGTTGAAAACCTTGTCAGTTATCAGCGAGAACGAGACCGATATAGTTATACCCGTGCCTCTTCAATGACCTATAATTTTTTATTAAGTCAATTAACCGATGCGTTAGGAGATCCAACACCTGCAGAAATGCGCTCTGTAGATCTCCTACGAGGAATAAGAGAAAAAAATGAAGTTTATCAAAATTTGATTGATCAATGGAAATTAAATCTTTGGTCAAATAAAGAAAATTTACAGGGTTATTATAGCCGTATAGCTTATAGTTCCCCCGGTAGAAGAAATGATAACACTCAACAGCGTCAACAACTTTTTGACAATATTGATACGGCAAAAAACAGACGTCCTCAGGATAGGAATTTGGATTTTTGGCGAATGGAATTTTATCAAAAATTTGCAATTCCTTTTTCCTGCATTCCCTTTGTTATATTAGCATTTCCTCTTGGTATTATGTCTCGGAGGAGTGGACGAACTTTTGGTTTTCTTGCGGGCCTAATTTTAACTTTTTTATATTGGGCCTTTTTGATAGTAGGTCGCTCATTGGTAATGCGTGCAGGTATTGCACCCTTTTTAAGCATTTGGACTTCAAATATTTTACTATTAATAATAGGACTGATAGTTTATTTCAAAAAGGCGGCTAAATGAAAACCCTCACCAAACGTGTTCTACTGGATTTTATACCTGTATTGATTGTATCCATGGTTTTTTTTGTTATGATTTTACAACTTTTAGATATATTTGCAAATCTTTGGAAATATCTGAATAATGGTGTTTCAATGACCACCATAACTAGAATGGCTTTTTTATATCTACCTAAATGTATTTCCTTTGTTTTGCCGGTGGGCGTACTTTTTTCCGTTTCCTATATATTGGGGAATTATTTTCAAAATAATGAACTGATAGCTATATTAAATAGTGGAATTTCTCTCAGGCAGTTTGTTACACCGCTATTGATCATGGGATTTTTACTGAGCATTGCGAGCTTTTTTTTTGAAGATCAGGTGGTTATTCCCAGTTATAGGGAAAAAATGTTGATGACCAATGAGGCATTGGGGCAAGCAGAAAACTTTAATAATAGTCAAGTTACTCTGATTAGTGGCCCCGAACGTATTGTCTATCATGCTGATTTTTATAACGATGCACAACAGAGTTTAAGCCGGCCTCTAATTGTGATACGTAATGCTCAGGGCGATTTAATTGAACGGATCGATGCAGATAGTGCTCGTTGGGAGGAGGATCGATGGATATTCCGAAGAGTACGAATCTATAAAGACTTTCATAATAATCCACCATCCTTAGAAGAATTGGATAGCTATGAGGATCCTCGATTAAATGAAGACCCCCAGACCTTTCGAAGACAAGAGAGAGATGTAGCGGAAATGACCTTAAAGGAATCACAAATCTGGATTACTTCTTTAAAAAAAGCGGGTTTGCCATATCGAAGAGAATTAACAGATTATTATAGTAAATTTTCCTTCCCCCTCACTATTTTGATTGTTACTTTAATTTCTTGTGCTTTGGGCAGCCGATTCCAAAAGAACATATTATTGATGAGTTTATTGCTGAGCCTTGGACTGGCCGTGATGTATTATATATTGCAGATGGTTATGTCTTTAATGGCTACATATGGATACATTCCCCCTATAACTGGAGCGTGGTTAGGATTTTTCATCTTTTTATCCTTGGGAATATATTTATTCAGTAAAGCTCGAAGCTAGAGGAGCAAAAATATGATAAAAATCAGCCATAATGATAAACACAGCCAAGCAAGAAGAGGGCAATTGCATCTTCCTCATGGTGTGGTAGATACCCCAAGTTTTATGCCTGTGGGAACCAATGGAACGGTTAAGGCTATATTATTTAAAACCCTAGAAGAGATGGGCTACCGTCTTATTTTAGGGAATACCTATCATCATTATTTAAGACCGGGTATGGAGGTTATGCAATCAGCAGGGGGGCTACATAAGTTCAACAGTTGGAATCATAATATACTCACAGATTCCGGTGGTTTTCAGGTCTTTTCTTTGTCGGGATTACGAAAAATATCCGATGAAGGAGTAAATTTCCGATCCCATATAGACGGTTCAGCTCATCTTTTTACCCCTGAAAAAGTAGTGGAAATACAAGAGATTCTAGGCAGTGATATTCAGATGGTTTTAGATGTATGTACTCCCCCTGATATAGAGGAGAAACATGCTCTGGATGCCCTGAAGACCACTACACAATGGGCAAAAAGAGCAAAAAATAGATGGGAAAATACCCATGAAGATTATAAAGGTTTTTTTTTTGGGATTATTCAGGGTAATTTCTTCAAAGAACTAAGCAAACGGTCAGCCATGGAACTGGTGGAAATGGATTTTCCAGGTTATGCCATCGGAGGGCTCTCCGTAGGTGAGTCTCCCGAGGTATTTAAGGAATTCCTTTTCCATACGGCTCAATTTTTACCAGAAAACAAACCCCGATATGTGATGGGTATTGGTACTCCCGATTATATGTTGGAAGCTGTAGAAGCAGGTATCGATATCTTCGACTGTGTTTATCCCACTAGAATTGCGCGGAACAGCACCGTATTTACCCAACAAGGAACCATTGCTTTAAAAAATCAGCGATTTCAATTTGACCATGGCCCCATAGATGAGGATTGCAGCGGTTCTGTATGTCGGCAATTCAGCCGCTCATATATTCGTCATCTTTTTAAAACCAAAGAAATTTTGGGTCCAATGTTAACCACCGAACACAATCTCCATTTTATGTATAAATTGATGGAAGATACCCGCAGTCATATTGAAAGGGGAACTTTTTTATCATTTAAAAAGGATTATCTGGATCGATACGCCCGGGGGGGTAAATAGATGGAAGAAACAACCCAACGGCAAAGTTTATTATCTTCCTTGATTGTTATGGTAAGTACCTTTGGAAGCCGTCTATTGGGTTTTTTACGGATTGCTTTAATCTCTGCAATAATTGGCGGAGGTGCTCAGGTTGATGTTTTGAACTGGGCTTTTGCTATTCCCAATAACTTTAGAAAACTATTGGCCGAAGGGGCACTTTCCGCAGCTTTTATTCCGGAAATTTCTAAACTGTTGATCCATGATAAAAGTGGGAAAGATGCCCATAAACTTGTAAGATCTTTATTGGGAATGCTTTTAATTTTAGTTATTCC
>JAQICO010000057.1 GCA_027858495.1 Spirochaetaceae bacterium | reverse complement strand
CTCTTAACATCATACTAAAGGAATCTCCCCGTTTAAGAGTGATAATCTCTTTCCCCTCTTTAGATACCTTAACAATTCCATCTTTGATGATATAGATAAATTCTATAGCTGTTCCTTCTTTCTGAAGGACCCCGGAACCTGTCTTTTTCAGAGGAATAAATATGGATTCAAGCCAGGTTTTCTGGAAGGAAGAACAAAAATTGAAAAAGGGGCTGGTGGATAGCAGGTTCCAGGTGTCCTCGCATCTTATCTTAGCCAATCGCAGAAGGGTTTGTTTTAATTCAGTTCCTTCAATGAAATCCAGGAATTCATCCCGCCCGATGGAATAGGCGGTAACATCGGTTTCTGCAATGACGTCGGCGGTACGTTCACTTTCTGTAATCAGTGCGACTTCGCCAAAATACTCGTAGGTTCCATATACTTTTTTCTGTTTTAATTCCTCTCCGGAAACAGATACATTTCCAGAATAAATAATGTAAAACTTATCGCCACGGGTTCCTTTTTGTATAATAAAGTCCCCCTTTTTAAAACATTCCTCCTGAACGATGGTAATAAATTTTTGAGCTTTACCTATTTCCAAATCCTGGAAAAAATCGATTTGATTTAGAATGTTAAGCACCTGGTAGGTTTTGTCATAATAGGGAGCACGGGTTGGGAAAACCAGAGTATTTTCCATACCGAAGGTTGCCAGAGAAAGGGATGTTTCCTTGGGAAAATCCTTTTTGGCAATATGGTACACGATTATTCGTTTCTGGGTTTCCTCGGGCAGCGAATTTAGAAAGGAGATGGGAGTGTGAAGGGGCGGAACTCCAGATTCATGGTAAATCACCTTTGAATCCCAGGGAAATTGGGAAAACTCATTATAGCGCTCCGGAGAAATAACTCCGTCATCAAGAAGTTTTTTGTGAAGTTCAGGGTCATTATTATGATCTGAGGTATAGACAAAGGTTTGATCCTGAAACTTCATTTTGAACCCCAAGGTTGGGATGGAGTGCAGGGAATAGGACATCTCAAACTTTCCCCCATGGATAAATTCGGGCTTTCCGATTTTAATGGGGTGAAAGGTGAAAAGTTTTTGTAGATAGGAAATATCCATTCCTGAAAGAGCTGCATACTTACGTAAAAAGCTCATAATAACCGTTTCAGTGGAGAATATGGTGATTTTCCTCTCCTCCAGAATCTTCTGAAAAGTTCCGGCATCGTGATCGGCATGACAATGGGTAAGAATGATTCCACTAATCAATTTGGGATTTACATTGGATTCTTTTAACCATTCTGTGGAGTTTACCGGAGGATCGACCATTATTCCATGATGATTCAGCCAGATGATGTAGCCCGATGTATTTTCTTCTGGATCAAAACCATGGCTGGGGCCGAGACAGGTGATGCTGAACAGTGGCGGTTTATAGGGTTCTTTAAGCCGTTCTCCAATAGAAATTGTAGCTTTATAGTTTATTTCATCGGGGATTTTTGCCAGAAGCTTATTTTCATGGGAGACCTGGAAGAATCCTTCTTCGTCGTTTCTTACAGTAACCCCATTGATATGAAAGGTATTATCTTTTACCAGTCCCACCGAAATAACGTCAGAGAATATTAAATTATTTCGAAAGTAGTTCATTTCCCTCCGAAGGTCAGGAACTATGGATTTTGTATAAACCAAATCATAGTCCTTGGAAATATCCAAGACTTCAGGACCAAAGAGGGCTTCCTGCAATACGGCTTTCAATTGAGCTACCTGACTCTCCCGGCAGAAAATAAAGGTTTTCCGTTTTAATATGAAATAATTGAAATATATGGGGAACTCAATTTCTGCAAGACTGATTCCCTTTATCCAGTCAAACATTTTATCCATGATGACAAAAATATTGGGTACACCCTTGGGCATCCGCATGGTATCTTTGATGGTTTCAGGGGGGGCTCCAAATTGTATATACCCTGCCGGCGTATCAATAAGATATCCCCCTCGGTGAAGATCGATATAATCCGTTCCTTCCAGTTTACTTTGTTCCATTAAACCCCAACCTATCCGTACAGAATGTATTTAAAAAATCCAAACAAACATAATTATAGAATGAATATGTATAAAAAGCACTTGTAATATTAAATTCGGCAAGAGCCACCCCCATTTTGCCTTTGAATAAGGGAATTATATTTTATTTGCCTCTTTCCCAGAAAATGAAACTTTGTTATTATTCTGTGGTATCATAGAAGCTTGGAGGTTTCTTATGCCCGTGAATTTAAGAGGAAGACATCTATTAACTCTCAAGGATTTTACTTCCGAGGAAATAACCTATCTTCTGGACCTTGCTGCGGATTTAAAACGTAAAAAACGAGCAGGGATTCAGGGGAATTTGCTCTGCGGAAAAAACATGGTTATCATCTTTGAAAAAACCTCCACCCGAACCCGATGCGCCTTTGAAACGGCCATCTATGACGAAGGCGGTCGATGTACCTTTTTGACCAACAGCCAAATGGGAAAAAAAGAATCCATTGAAGATACCGCCAGAGTTCTGGGCCGCTATTACGACGGCATTGAATTCCGCGGATACAAACAGGAAACCGTGGAAACCCTGGCAAAATATGCCGGTGTCCCTGTATGGAATGGATTAACCGATCTTTATCACCCCACTCAAATATTGGCTGACCTAATGACGGTAAAAGAACAGGTGGCGAAACCCTTGAATAAGGTTAAGCTGGCCTACATTGGCGATGCAAGAAACAATATGGGCCACTCTCTTATGATCGGTTCTGCAAAAATGGGCTTGGACTTTCGTGCTGCAGCCCCAGAATTACTATTTCCTGCAGAACAGCTTGTAAAGGAATGCCAGGCCCTGGGCACAGAAACCGGTTCTCAAATAACCATCACTTCAGACATAAAAGAAGCAGTAAAAGATGCAGATATAATATATACCGATGTATGGGTTTCCATGGGAGAAGAAGATCAATTTGCCCAACGGATCGCCCTATTAAAGGACTATCAGGTTAATCAAAAAATGATAGATCTCACCGGGAATCCCGATGTAAAATTTATGCATTGCCTACCAGCCTTCCACGATATGAACACCGATGTGGGTCAGCAAGTCTACGAGGAGCATGGACTTTCAGAAATGGAGGTTAGCGATGAAGTGTTCCGAAGTCCTCAGTCCATCGTTTTTGATCAGGCTGAAAATAGAATGCATAGTATTAAAGCTATCATGGTGGCAACGTCAGGAAGACTGTAAAAAATTTTACCGGAAAAGCCCTACCTTAATATTAAAACCAACTCATTGTAAAAATAATTAGATTATAAAATTGATTAAGGAAATATCCTTTGCCCCATTCAAGTATTTATGATTAAAGATCTTGACTATTGACCTAGGGTCATTAAAGGAGATGATTATGAAAAATATAAAACCAGGTGACTGGGCCTTAATTACTGGAGCCAGTGCAGGAATTGGAAGAGCCTATGCTCTTGAATTGGCCGCTAGAAAAATGAACCTTATTCTTGTTGCGAGAAGAGAAGATG
>JAQICO010000373.1 GCA_027858495.1 Spirochaetaceae bacterium | reverse complement strand
CTACCATAGACATCAATACTTTCCCTGTATTGACGGGCTGTATCCCAGAGGAAACGCCAAATGTGAGCCACTACATCGGAATCTTTTATTTTAATATGGCAAGACTCAACAGCGAATTTATTCCCAGATCGTTCTGCAACTTCTTTGTTCACTTCTCCAGAGCCGAAACAACTCACATATTCCGCAAGACCACCAACTATAGCCAGCATAGGGCTGACAACATGGGTAGCATAATGCATAGAGATCATATCCTTCCAGTAATCAGGCCAGCCCTGCATATCCTGAGGATGGGACGCTTGAAGATATTGAATGCGACCCAGTTCTCCCTTTTCATAGAGTTCTTTAACGAATAAATATTCCCGGCTTTATACGTTTTCATTTTCATTCTCCTATAAAAAATCTATAAGATTCATTCCGAATTCATTAATAGACAACAATATTTTTGAACCAAACAAGACTTACTTTTAAAAAGTCTATGGGGTGATCCTTTTTACCACGCATATGCCTCTGGAGCCGATCCTCCTGGAACAGGCCAAATCACATCTACTTTATTTAGTGTTTCACTGTCTAATTTGATTTCTGCTGCCTTAACAGCTGTTTCCGATTGGTCTAAATTTCTAGGACCGATGATGGGGGCAGTAACTATGGGATTGTGAAGTAGCCATGCCAAGGCTACTGCAGCTGGTGTTTCTCCTAATTTATCACATAGACTTTCATAGGCTTCCAACTGCGATCTCTTTTCCTCTACCTTTTTTCTGACCTCTTCGCTGGCACGCCGTCCTGATTCCACTTTATTTAGAACACCTCCCAATAACTCTCCACCTAGAGGGCTCCATGGAATTATTCCCAGCCCGTAATGCTCTGCAGAAGGGAGAACTTCCAGTTCAACCATTCGGTTATTCAGGTTATAAACACTTTGCTCACTTACCAAACCAGTGAGTCCTCTTTTCATTGCTTCCTGATTGGCGGTAGCAATGTCCCAACCAGCAAAATTACTGGATCCTGTATATATAATTTTCCCTGCTTTGTGAGAGAGTCAAAAGCCTGCCAGGTTTCATCCCATGGACAGTTTCTATCAACATGGTGCATCTGATATAAATCGATGTAGTCAGTCTGCAGCCTTTTAAGGCTTGCATCACAGTGTTTTCTGATTTTTACAGCGGATAAATTTGTGCCGTTATGATTTGGTTCCGGAATATCACTTTTCAATTCTGATGGATTGAAAACTTTTGTTGCCATATATTCCTCCTGAATTTCTTTTACTTTAAGGCTCTAAGTCACCTTAAAATAGTTTTAACTTTTTCAGCCACCAAATCCTGTAAGTTTACGTACTTCCGGTGGAATGAGAATGAGAACATCAGGAGACTTACCCCCCAGGTCCACAATCACTGTTAAGGACCATATCAACCAGAATACCGGCACCAGCTGCAATATCACAGGCAGGTAGGGAAAATCTAACTTTTAAGTCATTCGTTCCCAGCATAATTATCACCAGCTCCAAAGGGAATACGCGACATCAGAAAACTTTCAACTTTTTGAACGATCGGGCCGTCCAGTTCGGAAAGCCTTTTGGTTTCGAGCCACTCCGGGTCGTTTAAAAAAGCGTCGAAGTTCCTATTTCTGGATTCGACATCATCATGTTGTACCACATAGTAAATTTTGTCTGCATTCAGATCCTGCCAGAAATCAAGCACAATCATCTGCTGTTTTTCAAACAACGCCAACGTTTTTTCTTCAAATCGTTTTTTGATATTATCCATTCTCCCCGGATGAATATCGTAGATTCTTAATTCATAAATCATAAAGAAACCTCCCCATAATGTAATGTTTGTCCCGATTTCTCATTATTCCCCCAGGACTGAAGCTGTCTCCTTCAATTGCTTACGGATTTCCAGCTTCTGCGGGCATAAATCCTCACAGATGCCGCAATCTGTGCAACTTTCAGCATTCTTGCCCTTCATCCAGTCTACTTTGCCGATCTGGGCATACTCACCTCTTGCATAATCGGTAATTCCATATACACGATGATAATTCATCAATTGGAAATTGAGGGGAATATTAACTTCGTGGGGGCATGGCATGCAATAATTGCATCCAGTGCAGTAGAGATCAGCCATTTTTTTATTCTCTTCCATAGATGCGTTAATCTGTTTAATTTCATCAATAGTTAATGGCGATGAGTTTGAGGCGATTTTTGCATTTTCCTCTACCATTTTCATGGAGCTCATACCCGACAAGGCCGTAGTAACCCCGGGATTGGAAATGACAAAGCGAAGAGCAATTTCAGCACTGCTATTTATTTTACCGGGGAGCACATTGGCAATAGTTTGTGAAGGTGCACCTAGGCGTCCTCCACCGACAGGCCCCATGATGACAACTCCAAGGCCCTGACTCTCAGCATGGTCAATAGCTGCTTCATTACTCCGATCCAGCAAATTGTACTGGCACAGAACTGTTTCAAAATTGCCAGTATCGATCAGTTTGAACAGGTTTTCGGGCTTATCATGAAAAGAAAAGCAGATATGTTTTATCACCCCGTCCCGCTTTGCTTTTAATGCAGCTTCCATAGGACCATCTTTTACATCGATTTTTTGAATATAGTCATCCCAGCTAATGCCCCACATATGGTAAAAGTCGATATAGTCCGTATCTAAATTTTTTAATGATTTCTCCAGTCTCTTTCGCCAATTTACACCGGAAGCATCTTCAATCGGGTTCTTGGTCGAAAGATAGATCTTGTCTCTGAACCCTTTTATTGCTTTTCCCATAATGCTCTCGCTTTCGCCATCACAATAGTACGGGGCGGTGTCAAAATAATTAACACCCAGCTCATAGGCTCTATGTATCATTTTGATACTCTCATCATAATCATATACGGTTTTCCCGTTGACTTCGTTACTGGGGAGCCTCATAGCTCCAAATCCCAGGGTTGAGATTTTTGCTCCGGTTTTACCAAATTCACGATACTGCATTGTTACTCCTATGTTAAACTAAGCTAAGATTAAAGGTTATTGGATATCTTAAAAATGTACCTCTTGCCGGGACTGCAAACATGAACCCGCTGTTCCGGATATTTTACAGACATATATTCTGTAAATAACTCAGGATCTTCAGTATTATGATTAAACATTCCATAATGGCCCGGAATCGTAATTTTCGGTTTCAAGGCACCTGAAAGATCAGCAGCTTCCTGATATGTCATATTGCCTATACATCCTGTTTTTAACCGCTTGGCATCTCTGCCGTTAATCGGTAGAAAAGCAATGTCCAATTCCCATTTTTTTAGTTTGGAAATCATACCTTCATATAGACAGGTATAACCGGCATGATAGAATTTTAATCCTTTATATTCGACAATAAAACCCAGATAGGGATACCTTCCGGACTTTATATCAATGTCCAGAAATTCATGGGCGGCAGCAATCCCTGTAATTTTAATATCATCAATTTCAGTTGTAATACCATCATTAATCCCGATCATTCTTTTCCTGTTGATTTTTAAACTTTCCGAAACATCGTCAAGCAGGAGATCGGGCAATACAAACCTGCAAAGCTCAGAAGTCCGGGCGATTTTCGGCTAGGCCAAACGGTCGATATGGTCATCATGATCATGAGATCCAAAGACGAAATCAGCATGAATCATATCATATGAATTTAGCAGGGGTGGTATTAATCTATCATGAATATCTGATAGAAACGGATCCAGAAAAAGGGTAAGTCCTCCATGCTTCAATACGTAGCCCTGTTGTCCCAACCACCATAAAGCGAATTCATCATTCTTAAGTTTACAGGTATTTATATCATCAAAAAGTAAATCATAGATCATGCTCTATGATAAATAAATATGGTGTACGT
>JAQICO010000043.1 GCA_027858495.1 Spirochaetaceae bacterium | reverse complement strand
AAAAGTCATGATTTAGTTCTGAGACAAGGCGATTTTTGAACCGGCAACGCAGTGTAGATGTGCTACATGAGTAGCCCGTGCAGAAAATCAACGCAGTATCAGGGCTAAAGGGGACTTTTTGCGACAGCCCCTTATCTCTATGAATAATTCTATAGTATGAGGTAATTAACCTATGGCTACTTCGCCTTTTTCACCACTTCTGATACGTATAGCCTGTTCAATGGGAAGAATAAAAATCTTTCCATCTCCAATCTCTCCAGTTCTGGCTCCTCGAATAATTGCCTCAACTGTTTTATCAACAAAACTTTCGGTGATGGCAATTTCTATTCTTATTTTTTTAAGAAGATTCACTTCTACATCAACACCACGGTAGGTTTCTGTGTATCCCATTTGTTGTCCACAACCCAAGGCATTGGTTACTGAAATCTTAAAAATCTCATCTTTATACAATTCCTGTTTTACTTCGTTCAGCTTTTCGGGCTGAATATATGCTACTATAAGTTTCATTTAGAACCCCCCTTACATGTTCTGGAAAATCTGGAAGCCCGCATAGGATTCCATTCCATGTTCGTCCAGGTCTAATCCCCGAAGCTCTTCTTTTTCTGATACTCTCAAGCCAAGGATAAACTTAATGGCCAAGAATAAAGTACCTGCTGTGATTGTACCCCATAGGAATACAGAACCGATACCCAATAGTTGTACACCAATCTGTCCAGCTCTGGTTAAACCGGAATCTATGATTGAAAGGTCTCCGAAGATTCCCACAGCCAGGGTACCCCAGGCACCGCATATACCATGTACGGAAATTGCACCAACAGGGTCATCGATGTGCAGTACCTTATCGAAGAACTCTACAGATCCAACCACAAGAATACCTGCTATACCACCGGTGATAATTGCTTCAGTGGGAGATAATACTCCACAACCGGCAGTTATTCCTACCAAACCTGCCAATGCTCCATTTAAGGACATGGATACATCAGGTTTGCCGAAGACAATCCAGGTGGTAAACATAGCAAATACTGCACCGGCAGATGCTGCCAGGGTGGTGGTTACCGCTACATCGGTCATGGTGATATCTGTACCGCTTAGGGTACTGGCTGCGTTAAATCCGTACCAGCCAAACCATAGGATGAATACACCCAGGGCGGCTAGAGGCATATTGTGTCCCAATATGGCCTTTACGGTAATTTTCCCGTCTTTCTTTACATATTTACCCAAACGTGGTCCAAGAATAAGAGCACCCATCAATGCAGCCCATCCACCTAAGCTGTGAACTACAGTAGAACCGGCAAAGTCATGGAAACCCTTGGCTGCTAACCAACCGCCACCCCAGATCCAGTGACCGGAAATAGGATAGATTACTGCAGAAATAATCACAGAATAGATCAGGTAGCTTGAAAATTTGGTTCTTTCAGCCATGGATCCTGATACGATTGTGGCAGCTGTGGCAGCAAATACAACCTGGAAGAACCAGTCTCGTGTAATTTCCTGCATGGAGCCTACACCATAATCTGCCAGAAATTCAGGGGTATAGTTTAGGAAGAAGGCGTTCATACCTATAAAGCTATTACCCTCTGTTCCATACATAAATGCCCAACCAATGGCCCAATAGAATAAAGCACCCATGGAAAAGTCCATCAGGTTTTTCATAATAATGTTCCCGGCATTTTTAGCTCTGGTTAAACCAGTTTCCACCATGGCAAATCCTGCCTGCATGAAAAAAACTAAAGCTGCTCCCAATAGCAACCATATAGCATCGAAAGATAACTTATATAGTTCCAGTGTCTCTGTAATTTCATCAGCGAATAGTCCTGTGGGTATCATCATAAGAACTATCAGCGAAAGAATAAAAAACCATCTCTTTTTCATAATTTCTCTCCTTTTTTTGCTTTGTCTACTTACTAAGCAGAGACTGTGCCAAAAAAGAAGGATCGATAAGAAAAAGTATTTAAATTGCTAAAAAGGGGTTCTATACCCTATGATATTGGATAAATCCTGTGAATTAGATGGAAAAAGCAGGGAATTGCTGAAAAATACGTACCAAAATGTATCATATATTATTTGGTCGTACAAAAATGTGGCTTCTTGTCGAGCCAATTACATTTTAGTAACTAATCCTTTCAGATGTTTTCTTTATAGTTGTAGGTACTTATTCCGTATTTATCCACTCGTAAACCCATGATGCGTTCGGTTATACCCAATTCTCTTGCTGCCTTAGCCCTATTACCCTTGGCTATCTTCAAGGTTTCCCGAATCATTTCTTCTTCCAGCTTTTCCACTGCATCTTTCAGGGTAAGCTTCATTTTTGTATTGCTGGACTCTGCGGACTGCAAACTGGGGGGGAGATGGTAAGAATGAATCACCTGGTCGCTGCTTAGTAGTACAGCTCTCTCTATGCAGTTTTCAAGCTCTCTAACGTTACCGGGCCAATGATAGCTCATTAATAGGTCAATGGCCGGGCTGGAGATTCGTTTTACCGATTTATGGTTTCTTAAATTATTTTTCTCAATGAAATGGTCTGCCAATAAAATGATATCGCTTTTTCTTTCTTTCAGAGGGGGTAAATGAATGGGAAACACGTTTAATCGGTAATAGAGGTCTTCACGGAAGACGCCCTTTTCGATTTCCTGTTCCAGGACCCGATTTGTGGCCGTTAAAACCCGAACGTTTATCTTAATGGTTTCTGTACCGCCCACACGTTCTATTTCACGTTCCTGTAGAACACGTAATAATTTTACCTGAGTCATGGGGCTTAGTTCGCCTATTTCGTCTAAAAAAATCGTACCGCCATTAGCCAGTTCGAAACGTCCCTTGCGTGTATTCTCTGCACCGGTAAAGGCTCCTTTCTCGTGGCCGAATAATTCACTTTCTATAATAGATTCAGGAAGGGCTGCGCAGTTAACCTTTATAAAGGGTTTATCCGCCCTTAGGCTGTTAAAGTGGATAGCCTGAGCCACCAATTCCTTACCAGTTCCGCTTTCACCTCTTATAAATACGGTGGCTTCGCTTTTAGATACCTGTTGAATTAGGTCGTATACTTCATGCATGGCCTGGGAGTTCCCAATTATATTGTCCGGTTGAAAACGGTCTTTTAACTGGCGTTGGAGCCGTTGGGCTTCCTGCTGCAGCTGTTGTTTCTCTTCTTTTAAATGCTGCATTTGTTTTACCGATTGCGAAATCATCGATGCGACAATGCTGAGAAGGCGAAGATCTTCATCCAGACTGATATTGTCTGCAAAAAGCCGGTCTACACTGAGGGTCCCGATTACTTGGGATTCTATTTTTAAAGGGACACAGACAAAGGCAATACCCCGTTGGTTACTCTCTTTTCGGCTGCCTGTTTTATCTAGAAACGCCGGATCCTGGGATATATCGGGTATAGCTATGGGTTTTCCTGATTTTACTACACGCCCTGTAATGCCTTCTCCTGGTTGATATATTCCCTTGCTGATCTCTTCTTCGGAAAGGCCGTAGGCTGCACTGATGGTTATTTGAATGTTTTTACTGTTTAAAATAGCGATGGTTCCCCGGTGCATTCCCATGATT